>NZ_DGMV01000041.1:34664-35192 GCF_002388575.1 Marinimicrobium sp. UBA4509 | reverse complement strand
TTCATCATCTTCTATATCTACGCCGCCATCGGCAGCATGTTCTTTGCCAGCGTCAATGAGGAGCTCTGGGGCGATATCGCCATCAGTATGTTGACCCTGTTCCGGATCATGACCTTTGAAGACTGGACCGATGTGATGTACGAAACCATGGTGGATTACCCGTTCAGTTGGGTCTTCTACGTGACCTTCATTTTCCTGTCGGCCTTCGCGTTTCTGAACATGATCATCGGGATCGTCGTGAACGTACTGGACGAGCAGCACCGCAAAGAGCGCCAGGAGGAGGGCGAGCCTACCTTGCGGGAGTTGCAGAGTGAGCTGCGCGAATTGAAGGATCTGGTGCGTCAGTCGAGCCGACCCCGAACACCTCAGGAGTAACCTCATGGCCACAATAGATTCCATCATTGATCGTCTCGATCAGCTCCTCGACCGGGCGGAGCGTTTGCTGCCTGCCACTGACCCGACGATTGACTGGACCGCCCAGGCCTTTCGCTGGCGGACTGCCAACGGTCGGGGATTTCTGCAGGCGGT
>NZ_DGMV01000041.1:28532-34585 GCF_002388575.1 Marinimicrobium sp. UBA4509 | reverse complement strand
CACCCGCATCGGGTGGCGCTGGAGGCCCTGCAGAATATCGATACCCATAAAGAGGCCCTGGTGCGCAACACCCGGCGCTTTATTGAGGGCAAACCGGCCAACAATGTGCTGCTCACCGGCGCTCGGGGTACCGGTAAGTCCACCCTGATCAAGGCCGTCTGGAATACCTTTTCCGATCAGGATCTGAAACTGGTCGAGGTGGACAAGGCCGACCTGCCAAACCTGAGCGATATTCTGGTGTTGCTCGAAGAGCGGCCAGAGCACTTCATTGTGTTCTGCGACGACCTGTCCTTTGAGGAAGGTGATATCAGTTACAAGGCCCTGAAATCGGCACTGGATGGGTCGATTGCCGCTCCGGCGGAAAACATTGTGTTCTACGCCACCTCCAATCGACGTCACCTGTTGCCCCAGACCATGCGCGACAACCTGGATGTCAGTTACGAGGAGGGCGAACTTCGCCCGAGCGACAGCATTGAAGAGAAAACCTCACTGTCGGACCGGTTCGGTTTGTGGTTGAGCTTCTATCCGTTCAGCCAGACCGAGTACCTCGCCGCCGCCCGCTATTGGGTAGAAGCGTTGGGCGGACAGTGGGATGAAGACGTGGAAGCGGAAGCTTTGCTGTGGCACCGGACCCGGGGCGCCCGCAGCGGCCGGGTTGCCTGGCAGTTTGCCCGGGACCATGTCGACCCCGCCTGACGCAAGCGACGTTACAAACTGTTAACAGCCCTCTACAAAAGGTTACAGATTCGTGACCCTGGCTTTGCTAGAGTGGCTTACATAACGACCAACTGCAAGGAATCCCCCATGTTCAAACCGTTTATGGCGGCCGGTGCTCTGGCAACGGCGGCGCTGCTCTCCAGTACCTCAGCCCTGGCGACCATTGTTGAATTCGAGACCGAGCTGGGTAATGTTCAGGTCAATCTGTACGATGAAAGTACCCCGGAGACCGTCGAGAACTTTCTGTCTTATGTGGAGTCCGGCGCTTACGACAATACATTCTTTCATCGCCTGGTGCCCGAGTTCATCCTCCAGGGCGGCGGTTTCCGATACATCGAAGACAGTGGCGATGTGAAGAGCATTGAGACCGGTGATCCGGTGATCAATGAACCCGAGTGGTCCAATCGTCAAGGCACCATTGCCATGGCCAAGCTGGGCACTGATCCAAACAGCGCGACCTCTCAGTGGTTTTTCAACCTCGAGAACAATCACGAAAACCTGGATGTCCAGAACGGTGGCTTTACCGTGTTCGGTGAAGTGATCAGTGGTATGTCGGTTCTGGAGGACATCGCCGAGCTGCCCCGTTTCAATCTGCAGGGCGCGTTCACCAATCTGCCGTTGCGCAATTATGGCGAAGAGGAGCTGGAGAACGATGTGGAAGTCGATTCCACCCATCTGGTGAACCTGCTGTCCGTGCGCATCATTGACGATGCGGAGAACTCAGCAGCCGACCTGGATCCGGTTCCCAATACACTGATCGATTCCGTGGAAGACAAGGAATCCGGTGGCAGCTCCGGTGGTGCCATGGGCTGGTTGCCGTTGATGCTGGGGTTGTTGGGTTTGCGGAAGGTTTTGGTGAGTTGAAACTTTGTCGGGTTACGCGCTGCGCGCTAACCCGACCTACCGGAAAGCAGCGAAGTCCTTCGTAGGTCGGGTTAGCGCGCAGCGCGTAACCCGACAATCAAGCTCCGAGATTTCACACTTCAATCGAATCAAACACCGTGACTTTGCGCCACAGGTGCGAACAATCCTCCACAAACTTCTGGTGGATCGGGTGCACCTGGTAGGCGTTCTGACCTTCAACATCATCAAACATCAACAGCTCGGATACCTGGTAGCTGTTATCCACCACGTCCCGCTTTTCCGTTGAGGCCGGCACACCGATGTGAATGCCGCGCACGGTTTCAATGTCCTTGAGGGTTTTCAGACCCGCGATCAGGGCATCGCGATCTTCTGTCGATTCCGGATTCTTCAACCAGAAAAACACCGTGTGGGTCAGCTTCGGAATCGCCACGGTTCCGTGCTTGTGGTGTTTGTGGTGGCCATGACCGTGGTCACCCTGATGCTTTTCTTCACCGTGATTGTGGGCCTGAGCCGAGGGCAGCATGGCCGCAACGCCCAAAGCCGCTGCACCGGTGATGAATTGCCGACGATTGGAGAGATCTTTCATTGTGATTGTGCTCCTGTTGGGAGGTTTTTATGAAGGCCGGTATCGGTCAGGATGACCAACCAGTCTTGTGGTGAAAGGTTGAATGCCGCGTCCCGCTCCGGGTTCAATTGCAATCTGCGTCCCTGATGCGACTCGTGATAATAAACCCCAAGCGCCGTTTCGCCACGCTCGGCGACAAGCGCTTCGAGCTTCCAGAAGGGTAGGGAGCCCTTGATGCCGTAATCCCCGGTTGGGCGGAAATAGATCTCAGCGCCACCCTCAGTGAATAGTTCATCAAACACCAGGCGCAGCTCCGGACGCAAGGCGACCTGGGCCAGAAGATGACTGAGAATCAGCGGGCTGATGATGGTTTCACCACGCTGGTGCCCGAGCAGAATGGCGTTGTCCGGATCGCTCAGCTCCACCAGCAGTTGCGGCGGATCATCGGTCTGTTTCAGGTGCTCTTCGAGAATGCTCTGTCCGACGATGGCACGGGCGTCGGCCTCTTCACCACTGTTTACCCGGTCACTGCTGGTCAGAACAATGCTGTCATACTGGGCGGGTTCAATGTCATACAGCTCGCCTTCCTGCATGAAGTCGGTTTCGATATGTCGACATTGCGCTTTGATACTGCCCATGTGGTAGCGATCAATGAAATTCTCCCTCTCCTGAGCCGACAGAATTGAGACGATGTCCAACTCAAACCGATACTGGCGATAACTACCCAGCTCGTGCACCAATGCGGGAAGGCGATCGTTCCAGCCGAGAATCAACACTTTCTTTTTGGTCAGGCGGTTGGCGGGTTTATGCTTGTCATCCAGCGCTTTGCGCTCAAGCGGATTCAGCCGGTACCCCGAAGCCTTGAGTGGCTGGGTATCATTGAATTCCGGAGCAATGAACACGACTTTATCCGTCTCGGTTACGACGGTGTCAGAAGGAGCATTCAACTGCACACGCCAGTGCTCCTCTTCCCGGCGCAGCAATCCGCAGATCACAGCACGTGGACAGCGCACGGCGATGGACGCGAGAGAATCACCGGCAAAATGTTCGCCGCTGCGGACATAAAACTCGTTACCGCTCTGATCGGTCAGCAGCTCATTGTAGACCTCTGATAAACCGGGATGAATCAGATTCTGGGCCATGAGGCTGGCAATGGTGGCATCCCCTGGGACCACCTGAAGGGGCCCGGAATAAGCGCGGCGGGCGATGGGCAGCTTACGCAGGTCCTGGATTTCCGCCACGACAAATGGCCGGGTGACATTCTGCCTGCGGGCCAGAGCATCCAATGACATCAGTGCCTTGATGGTCTCTACATCGGCGCTGACCAGACTGTTGAGTTCGTGGGAATCGCTGGGAATGATGACCGCGGCGGCGTTCAGACAGGCCGCCCGATGCAGGGCATCGGGCTGCAGAGCACTCCCGGAGCGCAGCACAATCTGCCTGGCTTTGCGACCGATGCCCGGCTCGGCGCGCAGTTCTTCAGCCTGTAGCGCCGACATATCCTCTGCCAACACCACCAGTTTGAGACGGGAACTGTCGTGCCCCAACAGGTGCTGGCGCATCGACCCGGAGGCACTCAAAAGCTCTCTGATCAGGGGCAGGGTGCGGCTGTTCCAGCCAATGATGACCACATGATTCCGAAAGGCCACTGGCGTCAGGCCCCGCTCAAGCGCGGTCATCCGGGCGATCAATGAACGAGTGAGAATGGCCACCAGGGTACCCATGAATACCACATAGCCACTGACCGTGAGAATCGTCGACACAAAGCGCAGCCAGGAGCCCTGATCATCGCCCAGATAGCCCGGGTCCGTCAGGCGCAGAAACGCCCACCAGACCGCGTCACCCACGTCTTCGCCTTCGCCGGCCGGGAACGCCAGGAGGCCGCCGGTAATGGATATGAGGGCGATGATTGCACCCACCACCAGCAACTGAAAGAGAGCGCCTTTGACGAATTGGCGCTCAACAAAAAATTTGACCCGGTCTATAAAACGCAGTGGCAGCATGGCAGCTCCTGTCCCGACGAGCTCAGTGCATCAGTGAGGGCTGCCAGTATACCGGTTTTTGCGCTCAGTCCAATTCAGAACCATGACGGTCAGGGAGGGCAACATGGTGAGCGTCACCAGTGTGGCGCCGATAATGCCCGCCATAACGATCACCCCGACCCCGCGGTACAGCTCGCTGCCGGCGCCGGGCAGGAACACCAGGGGTGCCAACCCGACAATGGTGGTGATGGTGGAAATGGCAATGGGGCGCAGGCGTGAGCTGACCGCTTCGCGCACCGCATCGACCGAGTCCATGGCCTCCTCCTTGAGGTTACTGATGGCACGGTGAACGATCAGAATCGGGTTATTGACCACGGTGCCCATGAGAATCAGAAAGCCGAGCATGGAGATCATATCGAAGGGCTGACTGATGCCGCCCAGGCCGAGCGCGGAGGTGGCGCTACCCAGGAGGTTGAGCAAGGCGAGCCCGGCAATCCCGCCGGCAATGCCCAGCGGAATGGTGGTCATGATCAGCAGCGGATAGCCCCAATGGGTAAAGATGGCCACCATCAGCAGATAGACAATGAACAGCGCGACCAGATAGTTGCTGCTCAGAGACTCCCGGGTGGCGTCCAACTGGTCGGCCGCCCCGGAAATATTCAACGTCACCCCCGTGGGCACCTGCCCATTTTCCTGCAGATAGCCTACGACGTCTTCGCGCACGCGCTTGACACCGGTCTCCAGGGCGACTGAGCGGGGTGGGATGATGTTCAGCGTTACGGTACGGCTGCCGTCGAGCCGGCGGATGCTACTGGTATCCACCGTTTCCTCCATCCGGGCGAAATCGGACAGGGGCAGGGTACCGCGCTCGGGCACAAAGACGGCGATATCCTGAAGCGTATCCAGATCCGCGCCGGGACCCTGCTGGTTGTACAGATAGATATCGATTTTGTCATCGGCGAGGAAGAACTCATTCACAAAAGCTCCGTCGGTCAGCGCCGACACGGAGAAGCCGATGTCCTCGGTAGTCAGACCGAGCTCCGCCGCCCGATCCCAATCGGGGCGGATTTCCAGTAGCGGCTGGGCCAGGGAAAGACTGGAAGGGCGGGTCTGGATGCTCGGGTTGTCAAACACGGCCTCAGCGCGCGCGTAGGCGGCCTGCGCCACCTGAAACAGGCTGGCCAGATCCGGCCCGGAGATATCCAGGTTGACGCTGCGTGTGCCGCCGTCGTTGCTGCTGATGATCGAACCGCGCGCGGCAAATGCCCGCATTCCGGGATAGGTTTCGTATTGCTTGACCAGGGCGGCCATCAGCTCCTCGATCTGCCCGGGATCCTTGGATTCGGTGATGATCCTCAGGCTCTGGGGCGAAATACCCAAGTTGATGTATTTCATCGCCGGTACCTCGGTTTCACCCCGTTCGAAGGCTTCCGGCTCATCGTCCACGTAAGGCATGAAATACTCCTGAAGCTCCATGCCGATGGCTTCCATGGTTTCAAGGTTATAACCCGGCGGGGCATTCATGGAGGCGAAGGTTTTCGGCTCTTCACCCTCGGGCAGGTATTCCGCTGGCGGTGTGAGGAACAACACAATGGCACCACTGATCACAATGGTGGCGACAATGGCACTGATACGCCGCCGGGGTGTTTCGATCAGCCAGTGAATTTGCCGGGTGATCCGCTGCTGAAGCGGATGGGCTTCGTCGCCACCGGAGGCGCCTTCAAATTTCAGCCGGGCGCTAGCGGTGGGGATGACGGTAATCGCCACCAGCATGGACACCAGGATCGATGCGGAAATGGCGATCGCAATATCCGAGTAGAGCTGTCCCGCCTCTTCGGCGATAAACACTACCGGCAGAAACACCATTACGGTGGTCAGGGTAGAGGCCAACACCGCCGGCCAGACTTTCTGGACCCCGGCAACGG
>NZ_DGMV01000041.1:27246-28453 GCF_002388575.1 Marinimicrobium sp. UBA4509 | reverse complement strand
CCCCGGCAACGGCGGCCTGCAGTTTCTTCAGCCCTTTGCGACGCTCGAGTTCGATGCTTTCGAGCACCACAATACTGTTGTCCAGGGTCATGCCGATGGCGAAGGCGACCCCAGCCAGGGAAATGACGTTGATGGTCCGGCCCGCGATCAACAGCCCCAGGAAAGCCGCGATGGTACAGATGGGAATACCCACCACACCCAGCGCAGTGGCCCGAAACGAACGCATGAACGCGTACATTATCCCGGTTGCCAGCAGGGCACCAAGAATCAGGTTTTTCCAGACATTGAACACCGAGGCCTGCACATACACCACATCATCAGCGGTCAGGGCCAGTTCCATGCCTTCCGGGTTGAGCAGGTCCCGGTTGATGTTTTCCACCTCGGCCATCATGGCGTCCTTGATGGCAATCACGTTGGAACCGCTCTCCCGGCGCACCGACAGACTGATGACGGGACGGGTGTTGACGTAAGAGGTCTGGCGAATTTTGAAGTGATCGAGTTCGACGTCGGCCACATCGGACAGCCGGGTAATGCTGTCGCCTCGGCGCTCCAGGATAAGGTTTTCCAGACCCTCCAGGTCCTCGAAGCGACCCATGGTGCGCAGCAGGTAGCGCCGCTTGCCGCTTTCCACTTCACCGCCGGACAGGTCCCGATTGCGCTCGCGGATGGCATCGCGCACTTGCGTGAGAGTGATTTCCCGCTCCGCGAGGCGCTCGGGGTTCAGGTGAATCTGGATCTGGCGTTCGGCGCCACCCCCGACGTTGACTTCAGACACTCCGGGCACGCCGGACATACGCGGCCGGACATTGTCTTCGATAAAATCACGCATCATGTCCATATCCAACCCCCGAGGATTGCCCTCCAGCGGGGAGATTCTGAAATACATGAACGCGTTGGAAGAAAACGACGTGGCGTAGACACTCGGCTCGTCGACGTTTTCCGGGTAAGAGGGGACCTGGGTCAGGGCGTTATTGACGCGGATCAGGGTTTCGTTGATGTCCACCCCAAATGGAAACTCGAGCTCGATCTGGGCGGAACCGAAATCGGCACTGCTCTGCATTTCCACCAGGTAGGGAATGTTCCTCAGGTACTCCTCCTGTTCGATCAGGATCTCCTTCTCCACATCCTGGGGCGTGGCGCCGGGCCAACTGGTACGGATGGAAATGGTACGGACTTCCAGGTCCGGAATCATCTGCACCGGAATGCG
>NZ_DGMV01000041.1:10843-27160 GCF_002388575.1 Marinimicrobium sp. UBA4509 | reverse complement strand
ATCTGCACCGGAATGCGCAGCGCGGCCAGGATACCGAGTACGCAGATGATCAGAACGGTGACAGTGACCAGAATGCCGTGACGAACAACCCAGGAAAACATCAGCGACTCCCTCCCTGGTCATTCGCGTGACTCTCTGCAATGCGCTCGGGGACAACGTTTTGGCCTTCCTGCAAGGCTTCATTACCCAGGGTAACCACCACATCGCCCGACGAAAGACCCGAGCGGATCTCCACCCAACCAGAGGCACTGATTCCCGGAGTGACCTGTTGCTCGCGTACACCGCTGACTTGCCCCTGTTCCGCTTCGGTAATCACCCAGACACTGACCCGGCCATCCGGGTAGCGGATCAGGGCGTCACGCGGTACCGCGAGCCCGGTACGGTCGGTATTGAGCTCCAGAAGCCCCGAGGTGGACAGGCCGGGAATCAACTCCGGTGCATCGTCGGGCGGTGTCACGCGCAACAGAAACGTTCGTGCGCCGGTCTCGCTGAGTGGCACCTTGCGATGCACCCGTCCGATGACTTCGGTGTCGGGGTAGGCGTCAAACCGTAGGGAGAGGCTGGATTGTTCGCTGACCCTCGGGAAGTACCGCTGGGGCACCTGGAAATGCACCCGCAGTGGCGCACTGGCCACCAGCTCCATGAGCGGGTTGCCGGGAGACACCCACTCGCCCAGATCCACCTGACGAGAGCTGACCACACCATTGAAAGGCGCTCTGAGCTGGTGTCGCTCCAGTTCCGCCTCCAGGCGATTCAGTCGGGCCCGGGCGGCATCGCGATTGGCCCGGCTGACCCGCTCCTCCGCTTCCAGGCGCCGAATGTCACTGGCGGCAATGGCGCCATCGCGCAGCGATCGGGCTTCATTGAGCTGCCGCTCGCTGTCGGCCCACTGCGCCTCGGCGCTGGCAAGGTCTGCGGCGGCCTGATCCCGATCGATACTGACCAGCTCGGAATCCAGCTCCAGCAGCAGATCCCCAGCCTCGACCCTGTCCCCGGCATCCACGGCCAGCCGGGACACCAGCCCGGCCACCTGGGGCGAGAGCAGCGATCGCTGCTCGGCGGTAACCGAGCCGGTCAGGGGAACCGTTTCGATGACCGGCCGCTCAACCACCCGAACCGCCTCGACTCTGGGCGGCTCCTGGGCCGAGGTCCAGGACGCCGCCAGAAGCAGTAACAGGCCATACAATGGGCGAGGGGAGGCGATCATAGTCATACCGGTTTGTCTCCTGAGTTCCTTCGATGCGATCCAGCATACCGTCTGAGGGAAGCGGCGCAAATATCCACCGCGTTAAGATTTGTCGTCAAACCCGCGCAGAGCGGGGCGTTTTGCTCGGCTTTATGCTAGGGTATGCTTCCCGGTGCGGGCGCTGTGGCGCCGTCGAGGGCCAGTCCTCCGCACCCTGGTACCAGAATTACGGAATACGCAGTATGAACGATCAGTACGACCGCCGGAACGCCGCCTGGCGCGCCGCCCAACAATGGCGAGAAAAGGCCCAGTCCAGCTCTCGGTGGCGAGGCCCCAAGCTATTTCTGGCCTGGGTGGTGTTTGGCCTTCTGATGCTTATTGGCCTGGTCATAGCGCTGGTATTTTTGCTGGTGGGCTGGCTGGCCATGCCGCTGCTGCGCCGGCGCTTTCGCAAGCGCACCGAACAGATGCGCGCCCAGGCTGAGCAGGCCGCCCGGCGAGCTGGTGGCCATGGTCCCGGCTCCGGCAACCGGGGCAATGTGATCGAGGGTGACTATTCCGTTGATAAATCCTCCTCCGAGAGCGACCGCCATGATCGCTCATAGCGCCAAGGGGCTGGTCATCGCCCTGGTACTCGGCGTGCTGTCTGGCTGCGCGCTGTTCCAGCCGGATGTGAGCCGCAACGCCTGGCCCGAAGACATACCGCCCCGCTCGGATTTTGAGGCACTGTACGCGGCGGATGAGCGCAATCAGGCGGTCCAGTCCCGGGAGGAGTATCTGGTCTGGATTACCCGCTTCTATGAAGGCTGGAAGCTCTATCCGCAGGGCTGGAGCGACCTGGTGCCGGACATTCTGGCCGAAGTGGAGGATCCGGACGAGCGCGCCGAGCTCGAAGCGGAGCTGTACGAGGCCGGGCGTTTCATCGCCAGTGAATGGTCGAAGGATGCCGAGACCCGCAAGGTGCGTACCCGGCAGTTGTCCATCTGGGGCAATGCCATGCGCGAAGCGGTCACCCGGGGAGAAACCCGGGAAATGATCGAGCAAATCGCGCGCGACGTCGATCGACTCAAGGCCCAGCACCTGACCTATTCCGATATCACCCCGGGGCGCTACTACGCCGAAGATGAGGATGATGTATTCCGCTAAGGGGTGACTTGGGTGCCACCCCGGCCTGTCAGGCAGGCTGGGTGGCGCTGTCCAGTTCCGCCAGAACCTGATTCACATAGCTCTGCAAGACCTCTGGCGACTGCTCCAGTAGATTATCAATATCCCGGGTGCCCGGTTTGGCGTGATCCTTCTCTGCAACGTACTGCCGTGCCGCCGCTTCCAGCACCTGACTGAACACGACCGGCTGCTCAAAATAGGCCTCGGGATTCGCCTCGCAGTAATGAGTGAAGGCCGACAGCGCTTCCACCACCGCCGTTTTGTAGTAGGCCGGATGCAACTGCTGGGTCAGACGGTCAATCAACTGGGCAAAACTTTCCTCGCCCGAGGTCATGGAACTGCGCACCAGCTCGCACTCCAGCGTTGACTCCTCACTGTCCCGGTCGCCGAATTCCAGGGTGACGGCG
This sequence comes from Marinimicrobium sp. UBA4509, assembly GCF_002388575.1. Lineage (NCBI taxonomy): Bacteria > Pseudomonadati > Pseudomonadota > Gammaproteobacteria > Cellvibrionales > Cellvibrionaceae > Marinimicrobium > Marinimicrobium sp. UBA4509. The sequence goes on along the minus strand of NZ_DGMV01000041.1, from coordinate 24,403 downwards.
TGCGCCAGACTCTGCCAGATGGCCTTGAGAAAATCATTGTCCAGCCGTGTCACCAGCCCGCGCGCCAGACGCCATTCAAACCAGTCCGCGTCCAGCGCATGGAACTGCTCGGCGGCGCTGCGCGGCAGGGCACCGGGCTCGGGTTTGCTTAACTGGACTTCCTCGGTGAAAATCCGCCGCTGGTAGGTCAGTATGTCAATCAGCCGCTGCGTCACGGTCGACGGCGGCAGCACGCCCAACTCATCCAGAGAACAGTAGTCATCGCTGATTCGCCCCTGGCGCAGGCACAGTTGCATGAAATTGTGCAGATGAATGGAGCGCAGCCCGTCGAACAGCTCCGGACGCGTGCGCACCAGGGTGCCAATCTGGGCGAGCATTTCCTGGGCCAGGGTCCGCTCTACTGGGTCGTTATAAGTGCGCAATACACCCGCCATCAGCTCGTCATTGCTCAGTTGGGCACTCACGATGAACTCGTGCTTTTTGTCGCCCAGCACCACCAATAGGTGACGCATGGCGAGCACCGACAGACTACCGGCGAGATCGCTGTGAAAACGATTCAGTGCCGCGAAACAGTAGCGGGCCATCAGCCATTGATTCAGCTCCCGTGTTCGCCGGTAGAGCATTTCCAGCCACTGCTGCAAAGTCACCGGCTCGCCATCATGCTGGCCGACCAGGGCGTCCAGGTCACGCTTGTGAAGAAAACCGGCGAGCTGCTTTTGCAGCTCGATTTCCGGTAGCTGGGTCAGAGAATCCCATATGGTCTGGGCTTCCGGCGCAAGGTCGTCCCACTGATCCAGGCAGCGCGAGCAATCGCGAGGTGCCAGGGGTTCCAACTCAACATCCCGAATACTCAGGGCATTCACGCGAGAAGCGCGATAGGCCAGATTGGCCGAGGCATAGCCGACATGGTCATGCTCGGTGCGCAACTGCAGGGAGCGAATCGCTTCGAACAACGACTCGATCTGAGGCATCTGACACAGTTCGTGGGTCATCAATAAGGTGAAAACGGCGACTTCCTGATTGATCCAGTGCTTGCGAATATGCTCGATTTCCTGGGCGAGGCTTTCGCTGAACCACTGAGCATCGTACAGGCGGTAATCTTCCTCTTCGCTTTGCAGCCAGGAGAGTGTCAAATAGACCTTGCCGTTGATCTGATAAGTCTGGGAACTGGCCAGGCTCTGCAGGCGTCGGGCTGGACGCCCTGTCAACTTCAGTGCCGGGTTGGCGCCAACCTGGCCATAGGCCTTGACCAGCTCGGGGGCGGGCAGGGCAATCAGTGGCTGAATTTCCTGGAGCGTTTCGGCGATCACCCCGTGCTCAGAGAGAATGCCTTTGGTCACTTCATTATCGGTCAGCACCACCAAGGCGATGTTCGACTTGATGAACTTGGTGGCTCGCCGACGCAGTGACAGTGGGTCCAGATGATCCGGCTCCAGCAGCCCTTCGTGCATGATCAGGCCGGTCCAATACAGGCTCTGGGCCCAGACCAGCGGTACATTGTCGTTGGCCACCCGCTCTTGGGAACCGGGCTGTTTCTTTTCCGCCGCGACCCGATCGTCCGGCAGATAATACAGCTCGGGTAACAGCCCGATGCCATCCACGTTTACCATCAGGGATTCCAGCCTGTCCCGATAGTGTTGCGCGGTGGATTCATTGCCGTCGAACAGCGCCTGAATGTACAGATAGGTGAAAAACAGAGGCCACTCGGACTCAACATGCTCAAAGTTCGCCAGTTCCGAGTGCTCGTAGTACAGGCGTGAAGTTTCCTCCAGCACAGTCTGGTGACCATCCCAGATAAACCGCTTGCAGCCGTAGTGGCCACCGAGTTTACCCAGAATTTCATCCCGGGTCCGGGTGACCAGTTTTTCCCGGCTGACCGCAAAGGCGGGAAAGCCGATGATGCTCAGCAGCGCGCTGTCCACCTCTTTGGAAACCGACTCTCTGGGCAACAGAGACGCCAGCGTGGTGCGCGCCAGGGAAATGGCATCGGCCACCACATGAATGGTGGCCCGTTTGGGCCCGGTAGGACCAAACAGGTTGAAACCGTCCAGCGCCTGGAGCGCGGCCTTTGCCATACCCACCGAGCTGGCGTTGATTTCAGTTTTACCGTTATTGATCTTGTTGCCGCGCTCCCAGATGCCGTAATCCGGGGTGCGGTAGGCGCTGGAGATGTAATAAACGAGGTTCTGTACAAAATCCACCTCGCTGAAGGTGGTGACAATCCGTAGGCCCGAGGCGGTCATCTGGGCGAGCATCAGCAGGTACAGGGAGGTGGCATCAATCTGTAAGTGACCCCAGGCGTCATCGGCCACCACCGTCAGGCCACTGGCGGTATCGTATTTGGCGTGCAATGCATCCAACGGGTCGAGGGACGACTTGAAAGTTTCGACCTTGTCCGACTGACGCATCATGGATTGCAGCAGTCCGCGCATCAGCTTGATGGTCGCCTGTTCGAGTTGGTCGCTACGGTCCCGGTCACCGGCGTGGCGCAGAGCCATACCCAAGGCCCAGACACAGACAACGGAGTAGACATTATCCCGCACCCAGGCGTCCGTGTAGTCTCCGTGATGGTTTACACTGGTGCTGGCCGGCAGCAGCCCGGTGACCGGGTGTTGCCGGCTGAGGATCACCGTATCGATATCCTGAAACAGCTGGTTCAATACTGACTTGTTTTTCATAGGGTTGCTTTACACCGCGTTGAGCAGGCAAGGGGAGCATGCTGTCATTATATGAGTAGAACTGAACCGTTGATATGACAATTTTTCATCCCCGGGCCTAATTGACACGCACCGGGTAAACACAGCATATTCCGTGCCCAAGCCGCTCCGACCCGATCCGGGGCAAGAGTTTCACTGAGGTATCCGTGACACTGAATTTTACACCCGCACCGCTGGACGATCCGCTCTACTACCTGCGCAACTTCGAGTGGGTACTCGGCTGGGTGCGACAGCGCTACGGCGACCTGCTGCCGCCGGCCGAACTGGCCTTTATCGACCAGGCCCTGGCGCTGCCCGAGGCCAGTCGTGGCCTGCTGGTGCGCATGGTGATGCGCAAAGGGGACCTGTTCCGGCCGGAAACGCTCGAGTACCCGGAGCTTGAACCCTTCTCCAAGGCGTCCGCCCCACTGCAGCAGTTGGGATGGCTGGTTGAGGACCCGCAGATCAGCCTGGAAACCTTATTCCGGTTGTTCACCTGGTCTTCGTTGAAAACCGTATTTATAAACCGGTTGGAGGCCCAGGGTATACCGCCAACGGCCCGCAAGAGTGAAGCCCTCGACAGGCTCAGGGGCGAGCTGGAGCCAGAGGATTTAGAGCCGAGACCGGCGTCGATCTGGGGCTTGGCGCCACAGGCCCTGGTGCAATTGACGGTCATGCCCCAATGCGATCGATTGCGCTGGCTGTTTTTCGGCAACGGCTATCAGGGCTGGTCCGAGTTTGTCCTGACCGAGCTGGGTCTGTACCAGTACGAACCCGTGACCTTTGATGAGCGCTCCCGTCCGGTGCATAAGCGCACCGAGTTAGAGACCTTCTGGCAACTGCTCGAATGCCGCCAGCAGTGGCACGAGGATGAGTCGCCGGAAGCGGTTCTCGAACAGTTGCCGCCGGAACCAGAGGAGCAACCCTGGCTGGCCCGCCACTATCACCGCCTGTTGTTCAAAATGGCGCGCCACTGGGAGCGCACCGGAGAATTGGAACGGGCCCGGGACAGCTACCAGCGCTCGTCCTATCCCGGTGCCCGCGGTCGACTACTCCGGGTGCTGGAACGCCTGGGGCACCATGAAACCGCCTTCGAGTTGGCCCAGGCGGCACAGAAGGCGCCCGAAAGCGAGGCCGAGCGGCAACAACTGGAACGGCTGCTGCCGCGACTGAAACGCAACCTGACCGGAGAGCGTCAGCGCCGGACAGCGCCGCCCGAAGTGCCCGAGGTCCATTTGATCCTGCCCCAGGACCCATCGGTGGAGCGCGCCGTGGCGGCATACCTGACCACCCCGGAAACGCCGGTGTACTACGCCGAAAATACCCTGCTGACCGGCCTGTTCGGCCTGCTGATGTGGGATGCCATCTTCGAGCCCTTACCGGGGGCGTTCTTCCATCCATTTCAGCGGGGGCCGGCGGATCTTTACTGGCCGGATTTTGTCGAGCGCCGCGCGGCCCGTTTCGACGCCTTGATGGCACAGCTGACCACCGGCGCGTACCGACAGACCATTCTCGACAACTTTGAGCGCAAGGCCGGACGACAGTCCCCTTTTGTCGCCTGGGGCGCCCTCGACCAAGAGCAGCTGACCCAGGCCCTGGAGTGCATTCCCGCCGAACATCTGGCTCTGTGTTTTCAGCGTTTCCTGCAGGACCTCAAAGCCAACTGCGCCGGCCTGCCGGACCTGATCCAATTTTGGCCCGATGAGCGTCGCTATCACCTGCTTGAAGTCAAAGGCCCCGGGGATCGCCTGCAGGACAATCAGAAGCGTTGGCTGGCGTTTTTCAGGCAACACCAGATGCCCGTGTCCGTCTGTTACGTCCGCTGGAGTGAGTCGGCGGATGACTGATACCACCTATACGGTTTCCGTTCGCGCCCTGTGCGAATTCACCGCTAAACGCGGCGACCTGGACATGCGTTTTACCCCGTCACCCAGTGCCCGGGAGGGAATGGAAGGTCACCTCTGGGTGACGCGTCGCCGCCCGGACCACTACCGGGCGGAGGTGACCCTCAAAGGCGAATACCAAAACCTGACGGTGCGGGGCAGGGCGGACGGCTATGACCCCGAGCAAGGCCGCCTGGAGGAAATCAAAACCTTTCGCGGTAATCTCAATCTGATTCCCGACAATCACCGGGCGCTGCACTGGGCGCAAGCCAAAGTCTACGGCGCTCTGTTGTGCGCAGCCCAGGGGCTCGAGTCGGTGGAATTGGCCCTGGTGTATTTCGATATTGTTCGGCAGGAGGAACACCACCTGACCGAACACTGGTCGGCGGAGGATCTGAAGGCCGAATTTGAGGCTCAATGCGACGCGTTCATCCTCTGGGCCGAGCAGGAGCTCGCACACCGGGAGCGGCGCAACCTGTCCGCCGAAGAACTTCAGTTTCCCTACCACGATTTTCGGTCCGGCCAGCGGCCCCTCGCCGAAGCGGTTTATCAGTCCGCCGCCACCGGTCGCTGCCTGCTGGCGGAGGCGCCGACGGGCACCGGGAAAACCCTGGGGACGCTATTCCCCCTGATCAAAGCGTTGTCGACGCAGTCACTGGATAAAGTCTTTTTCCTCACGGCGAAAACCCCGGGCCGTCAGTTGGCTCTGGACGCCTTACAGACGCTGGACCTGCCGGAGCTGAGAACGCTCGAACTGGTCGCGCGGGAGAAAACCTGCGAGCACCCGGATAAAGCCTGCCACGGCGACTCCTGCCCACTGGCCAAGGGGTTTTACGATCGTCTGCCCGAAGCGCGGCAGGCCGCCGCCCGGGAGCGCTGCCTGGATCAGGCTCGCGTGCGGGATATTGCCCTGGCCCACGATCTGTGTCCCTATTATTTAAGTCAGGAAATGGCTCGCTGGAGCGATGTCATCATTGGCGACTACAACTATTACTTCGATCAGAGCGCCATGCTTTACGCCCTGACGCAGACCCACCAATGGCGCACCGCACTGCTGGTGGACGAAGCCCACAATCTGATCGAGCGCGCCCGAAGCATGTACTCCGCGGCGCTGGACCAACACCGGTTTCGGCGCACCAAAAAACAGGCCCCCAAGGCCTTGAAGTCCCGACTGGAGTCGCTCCATCGCAGTTGGAATGAATTCAATCGCGCCTTGCCGGAGGAGCAGGATCTGGTGTTGCAGACGGAACCGCCGGAGCCGCTGATCGGTCAACTGCAATTGACCGCGGCGGCGATAACCGATTATCTGGCCGAGCACCCCTTTGCCCTCGACAGCGAGCTGATGCGATTTTATTTCGACGCGCTGCAGTTTCTGCGCATCGCGGAGCTGTTTGATGAGCGCGACTTCCTGTGTGATATCGAATGGCGCCCACCGCCGAGCGCGAAGGGTGGCAAGCGCAAGGGCACCGTGATCCAGCTACGCAACCTGATTCCCGCCGCGCAACTGAAACCACGCTTTGAGGGCGCACACAGTGCCACCCTGTTTTCGGCCACCCTTAACCCCGCCGGTTATTACTGCGACCTGTTGGGACTGCCCGACACGGTCGTGGCCATGACCATGCAATCTCCGTTTAAAGCCGAACAGCTCACCGTCCATACGCACCGCAACCTGTCCACGCGCTACCACGATCGCGCCCGGTCCATTGCGCCCATCGCACACCTGATTGCCGAGCAGTACGAGCAGCAGCCCGGTAACTACCTGGCTTTTTTCAGCAGCTACGACTATCTGCAACAGGTGCACGAACATCTGCGCGAACATCATCCCGAAGTACCCACCTGGGCACAGGAACGGAAAATGAACGAAGCCGCTCGCGCGGACTTTCTTGCCGCGTTCAACGAGCACAGCAGCGGCGTCGGCTTTGCGGTCCTGGGTGGCGCCTTTGGCGAAGGTATCGACCTGCCCGGAAAACGCTTGATCGGCGCCTTTGTTGCAACGCTCGGATTACCCCAAATGAACCCGATCAATAACGAGCTCAAGCAGCGCCTCGAGGAACAATTTGGTCAGGGTTACGATTATGCCTACCTCTATCCCGGCCTGCGTAAAGTGGTGCAGGCCGCCGGCCGGGTGATCCGGGGAGAGGATGACACGGGAGTGATACACCTGATCGACGACCGTTTCGCCCAGCCCCGGATTCGCCGTTTGTTACCCGAGTGGTGGGCGCTGGAACGCTAAAGGCGAGCTTGTCGGATTACGCCTGCGGCTAATCCGACCTACGAGAAAGATTCCAGTGGCATCAAGTAGGTCGGATTAGCGAAGCGTAATCCGACAACCCCCTCCATTCGTGACCACCATCACACATTAACTCAAACGATTGGCAATATCCGCTCAGTTTGGCACAATTCCCGGCGCCAAAGAATTTCGTAGGAGTACCTTCGTGCCCATAAGGACCGTGTTCCGCCGCCTCGCATCGCGTCTTTCAAACCCGCTGACCCCCGGCGAACTTCGCCACGGTAGCTTCTGGTTCAGCCAGTTTCTGATGATCGGGGCCACCGTGCTGGGTGTTTACCTCGCCTCATCCGAAGGGATGAAAGTCGCCATTCAGTTCAATGAACTGACCCGTCTGGAGCGCAATTACTACCTGCGCCAATCACTTGCCAATGAACTGGAAGCGAATGCCCGTCTGGTGCAGGCGTACGCGGAGAGTCTTGATGGCGGAATTCAATCTCATAGTTTCTTTGAACAGAATCCGTTGACGCTTGATCAGTACGTCTGGACCGTTATGGGTGAGTCCGAAACCACGCTTGAAACCCCCAGTATTTACCTCAGTAGCACTCAGCGGTTCTATCGGGAAGTGCCATCGATCTATCACCGCCTGAGCAACCGAATGATCGGTGCCCAATACGGTGCGGAGCAGTTACGCGAAGCCGCACAACCGATTCTTGACGATACCATCCCGGGCCTTCGGGATAGTGCCTCGACCCTGAAACAACACCTTCAACAAGCCGGAATGGACGTCCACTAATGCCCTCTACACTGCATCGCTGCCCCAACTGTTTTCACCAGACCCTACTGGAATCCCGCGTCGGCCGTCAGGCGGTCATGCAGTGCGATGGCTGTCTCGGTGTATGGTTTGAAGATGGGGCGCTGAATCAGGCGATCGCCCACAAACACGACAACATCAGCGTTTACGACCACGAACAGAGTCTCGGAAAGCGAATTGGGGTAGGGGGGCGATTGTGTCGTCGCTGCGATGTCAACATGGAACGCTTTTACATGCTGGAGCAGTACGAAGTGGAGGTTGACTGCTGCCCGGACTGTGACGGCGTATGGCTGGACCAGCCGGAGGTCGAGCTGGCCTTGAAATCGCCGCAGCTGAACAGTGCCTTGGCGACCCTGTCGAAACAGCTGACCTGGCGCTCCATGGTGTTTCAGTTTCTCACCGGCATGCCGGTGGAATACAACCTCAAACCTCACCGCACGCCCTGGGTAACCTACGCCATGATGGCGATCTGCATCTTGCTGTTTGTCGCCGGGCAACTGAACGGCCAGTGGGAAAACACGCTCTACCTCTATCTCGGGCTACACTCCGATGCACCCACTCAGTGGCAGCTCGGTCAGTTGCTCTCCCACCAGTTTATGCACGGTAGCTGGTTACACTTGGCGGGCAATATGTATTTCCTCTGGGTGGTGGGCGACAATATCGAGGATGTATTGGGGCACTGGCGATACTTGGGCGTCTACCTGGGAGCCGGCGTTCTCGCTGCGTTGGCCGAACTGGTCTTTTTTGACAGCTCCCAAGGGCCGCTATTGTTGGTAGGCGCCAGTGGTGCCATTGCCGCGCTGTTTGGCCTGTATATGATGTGGTTCAGGCGCGCCAGCCTTACGGTAATGATTCTGGTCCTGCAGTTTAAAGTCGCGCCCCACTGGTATTTTCTGGTATGGAGCTTGACCAATATTGTCGGGATGATCATGGGCGAGAGCAATGTCGCCTACATGGCGCACCTGGGTGGCTTCCTGGCGGGCATTCTGGTGGGGTGGCTGCTGTACCCTTGGGTCCTCCGTAACAATCCGCTGCTGAACTGGCTCAGCCAACCAGAGGTGAAGTTGCGGCGCACAAAACACATCAGCTGACCGTCACCGGGGCACGGGGAGCTCAAACCTTGCATTATGATGATAAATGTGCCATTTTGGCCACATGATTGCCGGAGTCCGCGACGATCGGCGTTAATCACACCCATTATTAAAATAACGTATGACGCAAGGCACCCACACACCAAAGGGGCTACTCCGCCGGGCTGGCACAGGGTTCGGCGTGGAGATTGTGGCTCTGATGTTCGCGCTCATCAGTGTTGGCCTCATGGCCTGGCAGCACTGGGGGATGAATCTGGTCATGCCCATTGCCTCGGAGAACGGTAATCCCGGCTGGGTGGAGGATGATCGCTCCGAGAACGGCAACTCCATCGTTCACTACCAGCAGAATGATGCCTACCACATGCAGTGCGAAATACGCACCGCCATTACCTATCCGTTCTGCAATCTGTTTACCGCCCTAAACCCCGAAGACCAAAGCGTGGATCTCACGCAGTACACCACCTTGCATCTGGATCTGTCACATCAGTCGTCGACCCGCGACAGTCTGCGCATTTACCTCAATCACTTTTTTGCGCCCGACGACCAGGTCTGGTTTCCGTACAAGAGCAATCAGCAGGTGATCAACCCGCGCGAGGACAGGCACTCTTACACGCTGAAACTGGACGAATTCTACGTTCCCCCCTGGTGGGTGTACGCCAGCGATCTACCCGCTGAACAGACCACACCGCAACTGACCAACGTCCGTCATCTGGTGCTCTCCACGGGTGACAGCTCGATCCCCCGGAAAGTCAGCCTCATCCTCCATCACGCCGAGTTGAGAGGAAAGTGGATTTCCGCCAATGCCCTGTATCGAGGCCTGATCTGGGCCTGGATGCTGTTGGCGTTACTGTATTTTTCCTATCGTGCGGTTCGTTACAGCCGTGAAGCCAAAGCGAAACACGCTGAAACGGAACAGCTCCGGGCGGTCAATCGACTGCTCGACCTGAAAAGCAAACGGTTTGAAGACTTGGCAACCCATGACACCCTGACCGGGCTATACAACCGCGCGGGCCTTCGCCCGCACCTCCAGGAAGCGGTGGCAGACTACAAGAAAACGCAGCTACCTTTCTCCGTGCTGATGATTGACCTGGACCACTTCAAGGCGATCAATGACCGCTATGGCCACGACGAAGGCGACCGGATTCTGAAAGCCTTCGCTCAACTGATCAGTGAGCGTTGCCGACACAGCGACATTCCCGCCCGGTGGGGAGGGGAAGAGTTTGTGGTGGTCTGCAAAGGCTCATCCGCCAAGGCCGCAAAAGTGCTTGCCGACGATCTGTGCCGAACCGCCCGGGAGGCCGAGCTGGGCAAAGGTTATGTGGTGACCTGTTCCATCGGTGTGTCAGAAGTCAGCGGCACAGGCATCAGCGCGCTGTTCAAACGGGCGGATACAGCTCTGTACCAGGCCAAAAATAGCGGACGGGACCAGGTCGCCGTTGCCTGATATCTGTTGGCAAATCCTATGAAATGTCGGGAGTCAAAAGCAAAAGGGCGAAGGCTGTAGCACCTTCGCCCTTTTGCGTTCAGGGGGTTGCGCCCTGTGCTTGCAAGGTGATCCAACCGGATCCGTCGCCCAGAATCCAGCGACGGTAATCCTCTTGGACCTTTTCCAGTGAGGTGGACTCAATCAAGTCAGCCATTTCCAGATGAGTATTGAAGTTGCCGTCATTGCGATAGAAGTCGTGACGGTAGCGACTGGCTTCGCTGATAAAATCGTTGGGTGGCTGACGGAATTGCTGGAGCAATCCGCTTTTCATCTGCTCAAATTCCGCAGGCTTCACAGCCTGAAGCGTTTCATCAAATTCCCGCATAAAGCGCTCTACGCGGTTTTCGATATCGGGAAGGGACCGTTCTGAGCTTTGCACCAATGCGATAAAGGCGGGGTAGTTCTTTGCCCAGGTATCACCGGTCTGCACCCAATAGCCCCATTGTTCCTCCGTTCGTAACTGAATGAAAAAGGGCTGATGGCTCAGGATTCCCAGCAATTTCAAAGACGCTGATGCAGTGGTTCGCTCATCTTCCGGCACGCCGGGTATCCAGGCGCGCAGCCAGGCAACATCGGTATGGTCCACGTCGCGATGTATATCAAAGGCGTCGTCCTGGCCAAAATTGATGGTTTCGGTCACGTGAATCGGGCCTGGACGACGATCGGGCCCCAGAGCCGCTTCACTTTGACGAGCCATGGCTTCAACCTGTTCGGGCAGGTAATGGCCGAAAGCATACAACCGAAGCGTACTGGTCTCTTTCACTTGCTGGTAGTAGGCGCGGACGTCCTCAACCGTAATGGACTCGTTTTCGGTCAGGAAGGCGTCAATATCCCAGTCAAACGCCTGCATGGTCCGGCCCAGCCAGCGCATGGTCTGCTGACCGGGGGCGTTTTTCGCTTCACTTCGCAACCACCGCGCCAGGTTATCCCGCTGTTGATCCAACTGGTCTTTGTTGAACTCCAGTGTGCTGAAGTTCTCCATAAGCTCCGCTACCAATTCCGGGTGGCCCTTCACCGGCCCGTGAATAGTCAGATTTTGCATATTGCTGTCCGAGCGGTCGAAGGCCACGTGGATTCCTTCTCGACCGGCCCGGCTGGCGACATGGGAGTTTTGGTGAATCAACAAGCCATTAAGCAGGCAGCCCAGGACGAAGTGTCGGGCATCCGTGACACCCAGATCCGTGTTCCAGACATAGTGCAAATAACCTTGACCGTTTTGATGGTGTGTGGCGTGACGAAACCAGACGTCCAGGGCCGGTTCGTCGACAAGTTGGGTAAATGCCTGAATATCGTGCTCCACCTCATCCTCACTGGCGTCTGCCCACTGGACCAGTGGTGGCAGATTCAACACCAGGGTCTCTCCGTGCTTCTGCCAGGTTTTAAGTTGGTTCTCAGTGATGGCGCGAACTGCGTATTGGCCAGACATGTGCGGAATGTCCGTATCGACTGACTCACCTTGGCTGATGTGCCAGACTCTCACGGCTTCTGGGTTGAGTTGATCCAGCACCGCCTGTATCGCATCGGGATTATAGGGGCCAAATTCCGCGTCCAGCGCATTGATGTACTGCGGACTGAAGGTCTGCATACGGATGCTGCTGTGGATCGCATGCCTGAGCGGGGCAGGGGGTTGCTGGGAGGCAAAGCGATGGTCAGCCTGTCGCTTGTATTCGTTGTAGTAAGCTTCGGTCACGCCCTCGCGGCGGACCTGCTCAATGTAGGCGAGGGCCGCACCAATAACCTGGTCACGATTGTCCATGCCCGACTTGGTCGTACTGATGGTCAGACGGAGCAGGCCATCGCCCCCCAAAAAATCGGGTTGCACATCGACGCCCACATCGTTGGCCCAACCCTGGTCCTTCAGAAAGTGACTGAGTGTACCGGGTTCTTCGGAGCTCAGGATGTTTGCCACATAGTGATTGGCTTTGCTATGCCACTGGTCGACGTTGTTTTCGATACCGAACTCCAGATGCAGCTGACGCAATTCCGTTTGGGGCCGGTAGTAAATATGCTGTCCACGTTCAGTATCAGTAATACCTGGGACGGCCACCTTGGGGCGCTCCGCATCGCGCCGGGGCAGGTCGCTGAAGTGCTTGCGCACCAGGGCCTCCTGCTCATCGAGATCCTGCTTGCCAATCAGGGTCAAGGTCATCACCGATGGGCCGTAATAGCGCTCAAAGAAATCAACCATTGCCTCGTAAAGGCCGCTATCGCCTCCAGGCAAGGTCTCCAGGTTGCCGACGCCCAACTGGTTCAGCGGGTGTTCCGGATTGCCGGTGAGCCCCCGCAGCCGATGCAGTATTCTCGGGTCCTGACTTTTCCCCATAGACCATTCATTGTTGATAGCATGACGCTCCTTCTCGCTGTATTCCCGATCAAAGAGTGGCGCACGGAAATAGTCACTGAAACGATCGAGCGCCCCGTCCAGGTAGTCGTCCGGAATCTGGAAGTAATAGGCCGTGTGATCGGTCGTTACGTGGGCATTGGAGCCACCGCTGTTTTCGCTCAAGTAAGTCTGCAGCGCGTTGGCCTCGGGATACTTCTCAGTGCCGAGAAACAGCATGTGCTCAAGATAATGTGCCAGGCCCTGAAACTCCGGCGGATCCTGATACATGCCCGCGGGAATCGCCAAAGCCGCCGCAGACAACTCGCTTTCCTGCGCCTGAATCAACATGACTTTAAGTCCGTTATCAAGCTCCAGGTAGCGGTATTGCCGTGGATCCTGCTTGCTTTTGATGACCGGCACGTACCCCGGCGCCGGAGGCGTAGAACTGCACGAGGAGAGTCCAATCAGAGCAATCAGGCCGAACAGAAAAACCGAAATACTCGGAAGAATAGGGTGGTAAGAGGAGAAGCGAGCCATACCAAGTCCTTCTATCGATGAATTGTTATTGTCACGACAGGGTAGAATCAGATGCCATCCCTGCGGTGACCGTAATAGTCACAATGACACTCTAGCGCAGATAAGAGTGCTTGGCCAATCGACTTATGTATTGGAACACTGGATATTGACCATTTGAATTGATGCTGACACTCTTTCCTGCCTATCCACAGAGGCAACCTTCATCACGGGGCAGGATTTTATCGTGGACGGTGGCATGACCCGGAAAATGATCTATGAGTGACCACCCAATTTGCCCCTGCGGCAGCCAAGCAACCTACAAAGAGTGCTGCGGCCAGTACCATAGCGGAGCGCCGGCGCCCACGCCGGAGGCGCTGATGCGCTCCCGGTTCAGTGCCTTTGTGCAGAACAAGACCGATTACCTGATGGCCACCTGGCACCCGTCAACCCGCCCCGAGCACCTGGACTTGAGAGATAGCCCGGATTGGGTGGGGTTATCGGTGCTCGGCAGCGACACCAACGGC
>NZ_DGMV01000041.1:0-10791 GCF_002388575.1 Marinimicrobium sp. UBA4509 | reverse complement strand
CGACACCAACGGCGACCGGGGCCGCGTCCACTTCAGAGCGTACTACCGAGCAGGTGGCCAGTGGCGCTTCCTGGAAGAACACTCCGAATTCGTGCGTGAGTCAGGGCGCTGGTTCTATGTCAGCGGAGAGACCCGTGATGAAAGTTTCAAACCGGGGCGTAATGATGCTTGCCTGTGTGGTAGTGGGCGGAAATTCAAGCGGTGTTGTGGTTGAGGGGGAGCCTGCGGAGTTTGGGTGGCTGCGGGACTCGGGCGAGTCTCCCATTGCAGAAGATGCAGCCAAAGTCCTTTCTTCAAGGTTCGAGGAATACGGTATAAATCAACTAACACATTGATAAATATAACTTTTTTAGGTTTGATTGTTGCCTGAAAATGTCGTATATTTGTGGGCGATGATATCGTTTATAGTCAGGATGCAGGCTGTGCCACTTAAGTCACTGAAAAGCAAGGTGAAATACAGAATCAGTAGAAGCTCCGGGACTGTGTTTACCCCCGGGGATTTCTTTGATCTGTCTGGTCGTGACCAGGTCGGTCGCGCCCTACGGCAACTGGTTGCTGAACAAGAGTTGATCAGGTTCGGGCAGGGGCTCTATGCCAAGGCAAAGCGTTCGTCATTAACCGGGAAGTTAATACCCGAAAAACCGCTGCCCGAATTGGCCAGAGAAGCGCTGAGCAACAAGCTTAAGGTACAAGTGCTATCCGCCCGCGACCTGGAGCGTTACAACAACGGCGAGTCCACCCAGGTGCCGACGGGTCGGGTCATTGCAGTGAAAGGACGAGTGTCAAGAAAAATGGCCTACGATGGAAAGTCCATTAAGTATCAGTATGTCTCTTGATCAGGCTATCGTTGGAGAGATAGCCGCAGAGCTCGGTATAAATCCTGCCTTTGTCGAAAAGGACTGGTATTCCGTCCAGGCGCTGAAGCTCATTAGTCAGCACCATAGCGAAGATATTACAACCATTTTTTCTGGTGGCACCAGCCTCTCCAAGGGGCATAGGTTGATTCAGCGCTTTTCAGAAGACTTGGATTTTCGATGTCGTTACAATGCGGCCAACTCCGGCAATAAAAGCAAACTCATTCGAAGGACTTACCGAGAGAGCATTATTGATCAGCTTTCCAATGCCAGTTCGCTCGCTTTGTCAGAGGATGCGGTAACCCGTGCCGGAAACTACTTCAAGTTTCCCCTGACATACCCTCAAGCCTATGAGGAACACTCAGCATTGCGTCCAAACCTGGAAGTCGAATTCAGTTTCACTCAACCACAGCTTGAGCCGCAAACAAAGCCCATCCAGTCGTTAATGGCGCAATTTACCGGAGGAGAGCCAGAAGCATATATCTTATGTCTGTCACCTATAGAGATTGCTGCCGATAAGCTCAGCGCGCTGACGTGGCGTGTTCTCAAGAGAGATCGAATGAGCAGTAAAGATGACCCTACCATTATTCGCCATCTGCACGATTTGTGTGCGCTAATTCCAGCAATCAATGCAAATTTTTCTGTATTCGAAGAGGCTGCGCGCGCTTCATTCGAAGTTGATCAGAAATCGACATCCCGGCAGACAAACGAGGGATTTCATGGGTCAGCAGCCAGAGCACTTGACACGCTCATGAGAGATGGCACCTATAAAGCGGAGTACAGACAATTCGTTGATGCAATGTCTTACGCGAATGACGACGACAATATTGACTTTGAGAGGGCATTGAAAGGCTTTAAAAATTTAACCGAGCAGCTACGATAAAGCGCACTACCAGGGAAAGCGGTAATGGCAAGTTCGAGGCTCGTAAAAAGGCGAGTGACTACGTTTTATCCAATACAAAAAGCTGCAAACAAATGTCTGAAGATCCCCTGAAAGCACTGTCCGATATGGCCAGCGATGCCCACGCACGCATCCAGGCCACCCATGAGCACATGAATCCGGTGGTGGGAGTGCGCCGCAAAATGCGGGACGCCGGCATTCCGGCCGACGTGATGACGATTGACTGCCTGCGGACGCGTCGGCGTATTAACTTGATCCTGCACGACGAGCAGCCGGGCGTCTTACTGTACCAGTTCATCACGATTGAAGACGAAGTGAAGGACGACTTTCAGAGTATGGCGTTTTCGCAGGTCAATACACAGACGCTCTATGGATGGAGACGTATTTTGCGTGAGAGCCAGCTCACCGACTAAGTCGCCGGCCCCCTCGCGCTTCTCAGAGCGGGCATCGGAAACCTCAATGGTGGTGGGACCCAAAGTCACTTTTCCAGGTGTTTCTTAAAGAAGTCGATGGTGCGCGACCAGGCCAACTCCGCCGCCTCTTTGTCATAGCGGGGCGTGGAGTCATTGTGAAACCCATGGTTGGCGCCCTCATAGGTGAAAATCTCGTAGTTGACTCCGTGTTCTTCCAGCGCTTTTTCATACTCCGAATACTGACTGTTAATACGTTGATCCAGCTCTCCCAGATGGATTTGCAGAGGGGCCTGAATGTTTTTCACGGTGTCCAGATCGGCGGGCGATCCGTAGTAAGGGACCGCCGCCTGAATCAGGTTGAAATGCTCGGCGGCCAGACGGTTGGCGACGCTACCACCAAAACAGAAGCCCACTACACCCAGCTTGCCATTGCTGTTTTCCACCGCTCGGGCGTGCTCCGCCGCGGCCACCAGGTCGGCAAACACCTTCTCACCATCCAGCCCCGCCTGTAGCGCACGTCCCTCGTCATCGTTGCCCGGGTACCCACCCACCGGATGAAGCGCATCCGGAGCAAAGGCGATAAACCCTGCCTTGGCCAGTCGTCGTGCCACATCTTTGATGTAGGGATTGAGTCCCCGATTCTCGTGCACCACCAGGACCACAGGAGCGGGCCCTGTGAGCTCACTGGGATACACCAGATACCCTCGGCCCTCACCGTGCCCCTTGGGCGAATTGAAAGTTTGATAGCTCGGCCGGATATCCGGATCATTGAACGAAACCTGCTCCGCCAGCGCATAGTTGGGCAGTAGGGCGCTCATCAGGGTAGTGGCGGTATAGCCGCCCACGGCCACTCCGGTCAGACCGCGCAGAAACTGGCGTCGGTTGATCGCGCCGTGAGCGTACTGATCGTAAAGCTCGAACGCCTGGGGAGGGATATCGGTTGTGCGGTTGCGCTGACTCATCGGGACTGCCTTATGAATGGTATGGTTCATTACAAGCCAACTAAGGCCTGCCAATGGTTGTGAGTGGGGACCTGCATACTCTCTGTTCGATATCGCTGCCAGACATGAAGGCTTTATGAACTTTAGCGTAGGGGATAGAAACGGCCATCGGCGTGGGTTCGTTCAACTTTCTTGCTGCAAGGTCGACCAGACAGCCACAGCGACTGGGCAACTCCATAATATCGTACTCCCAGCAAACCTCGCTGTGATGCCGGTATTCACCCGGCCCTTGAGGGGTATCGCTCACCCAGGCCGCTCCTGAAATCTCCGCTGAATATGCCTCTGAGGGCAGTGAGGCATCGTTTGCTACCAGAAAAATGCCCTGGCTCATTTGCCGAGCGGTGGGGCTATCACAACCGACCAATTGGAAGAACCGGTCAAAATCGTCAAGAGCATGGATGTAGGGTTCCACAAATGCGACGGCTACTCCTGAAGCCTGAGCGCCGTTTTTCGCTACGTCCATAAACATTCCCCATAAGTTACCCTGAATCTGTCTTTGAAATCTTGATCGCATGGCGTCTTGAGATGCTGCATACGGCGCCATAAGCCCTGACTGAAAACGCATAACATCTGTACCCGTCAATCGGGTCATGCGTCGAAAATAAGGCCCACTGGTTTCAAAGTATTCAGTCCTCAACGTATCGGAATTATCGGGTAAAAGTTCACCGCAATGAGCTTCGTAGGTGCGCACCCAGGCAGTCAGGACGGCCGCCTGGTCACCTCGGCCACGCTCTAGGGGATAGCCAAAATAAAAATAGATTGATCCTTCAAATCCCGGCTCGGGAACGCGATTGCCATTGAATATAGTCCTCATAACACGAGGCTCCCGAAACTGACTCCAGAACCACAAAGCCCGGTAAACCCGGCTTTCACGCTCTGCTTTGGCAGCAAGATCCGCTTCGATTTCGGCAATTTTCCTGTCACGATTAACTTCTCTCTCGGATGTTCTTTCAGCCTTTCTCATAATGGCCGGCATTGTCGCATCACGCAATATTGATCGATCGTTACGATCCACCTCTACCTGTGATCGGGTAATTTCAGAAAACTGCGGAAACTGAGCTTCAAAGCGTTCGTTTTCACGATCAGTATTCGCCTTCTGAACAGCATTATAATTCGGTAGGGCGGCGGAATAGTACTTCTGTGCGACGGGCCTCAGCCAATCGGGAACCTCATCAGGGGGCAGCAAGCCATCCGGTGGTTTAACATTGCTAGAATCCCTGTCAAGGCGGCTTACGACCCATAGTTCAAACGGATCGGCTCTATTTTCACCGGTCATCGGATCGGTATCTCTCATGGCATTGGTGATTTGCAATCGGGTGGCCGAAACCAGTTCAGAGGCGTCTTTCTCATCAATAATCCTTTTGAGTTCTGACGAATCCTGCGCGCTGGTTTCCAGGATTACGACATCAGGCCGGTCTCTCAGGTTGCAGTCTGGATTTTCAGGAATTTCCCAATAGAACATTTTTTGTTGTGTCGCTTTACAGGTGTCCAGAAAGTTCTGGGTCGTGTAAAGGTGGGCGATGTCGCAAGAGTAAAGCTCGGTTTCAAAGACCGCTTTGTCGGCGCAATTGCTTCCGCTATCCGATGCCCTCTGCGCCAATGTAATGGAGGGAAGCACTAAGAGACCCCACAAGAGTAAAGCCGCTGGCGTTCTCATTATGCTGTTCATAGCTTTTCCTATCGAATGAGGTTCGTCCCACTCGCCACGTCCCTAACTCTCCCTTTCTGAGCAGTTCCGAAGCACCGACTGGCTTGGCTAACCTAAAGACGTCAGAATGACTTGTACGGTTTCCCTGATTATTATCCATTTTTCCGGATGCAAATTAGAAGCCAAGATAAATTTTCCGATTGAATACAATACTGTTCCAGAATAAATGTTCTTTCATAGCGCACACATGTAAACAATATCGACATTAAAAATTTCCTTAACTCAGGTTCTGCTGTCTGCTGTGCTATGAGAACATTGCGTATTCGTCCCTCGACTCAACTAGAAAGACGGTAAGCGTTTAATACGAGGCAGACTGCCCTTGACGTTTATTCAGACGAGCCGGGCACACCCGGCCCATCATCAATGTATTACCGGTCTGTCAAGAGCGTGTAAGCTCCCAGCTTTGGATGGCTCCCCTCATTGTTGCTTTGCATGCAATTTCTCGTTTTCACGGATAGAGTGAGAGGTTAAGATCATGATTTTAAAAACAAATCCCTTATTTCGTGTGCTGCTCTATGTGGTTGCGTTCGTGGTCACGATCGGTATCAATCAGGCTTGGGCGCAACCAGCTGCGTCAGATTTTTGTGTGGTAGGCACCAAGCCAAAGCAACTATATGAGCCCGCCGTACGGTCCTATTACCTGCACAACGAATTCGTCATGGCCGAGTACGGAGAAGTGTTCAACTCCTTCAAGATAGCCGAGATGAGAGGCGCACCAAACGCGGATACGATGGTCCGCTGGCTAACAGAGGCGAAGGCAGCCTCCCCCCAGATCGACCGGAAGAAGTGGGGTGTGGTCATAGAACCACCCACATTTGTCGACTTCAACCGAAGCTGTGAGCGCTTGAGCAAGACCAGTACTCCGTTTGTAGACGGGGAATTTCCGATCGTCTTCAACACCCATACGCCTCGGGTAATCGGCGATATGTGCGCTGAAGAGCCGGAAATACGGTTTGACGTCAGTCGGTACTCTCTGATGGGTGTCAATATCGAGCTGGGGGACTTCTACAAACCGGAGTATTCATCGGACCGCCCGTTTCCCTACGTCGAACTGGAGAGTGAGGCGGACCGAAACCGGAAACTTCCCGCCTTCATCCGTGCCTTGATGGGGGTCAGGATGGCGCAATGCGATGACCTCCCCGCGTCGATGACGTTTGTGGCGGAATCGGAGGACACATCTGTCATGACGGCCTCACTATTGTTTCTCGATCATGGGATACAGATACTGACCCGAGACGACGCGACAGCTGAGCGCATTGTGGCGGCACGGACGCGGGCGAAAGAACAGCTCGCCGCCCGGCTCGATCGAAGTTCGAACTGGGAGGAGCGCGCAGCCATCGGAGCGGCCATCGTCATTACCGGGGTTGCGGTGATGACCATGAATCGATGCAACGACCGGGGTAATTTCGGCAACACGACGCTGCCGGATTGCGAGTAAGCTTCAGCAGAGCCGGGCCGAAAACTTCAAGCCGGGGCGCAACGACAGCTGCCCGCGCGGCAGCGGCCGCAATTTGAAGAGGTGCTGTGGCTGACAGAGGCCACGGGGTAGGGAGGCCGTTAATCAAAGATGTGGCTTATGACATCCATCTGCTGGCGCAGGATTCTAAGGATAAAAATATCGCGCTCACGGCGACGATAGATTACCGGGTGTCGCTGGTAGTCCTGACGGCGAACGCCTTCTGCGATTTCCGGGCATTCGTAGCCCATTGATGGCGAGCTTGAGAGCAGAGCGAAAAAACCTTCCAGACCCTCCCTATAGGCATCTGCCTGGTGAGCGCCGAAATTGAGCAACGTATATTCGTAAATGGCTGCAAAATCCTGAACCGCACGATTGGAATGCTTATACGCCATGCTTACGCTTCACCTCGGCGGCGACATCACGCAACGTCAGGTCACTTTCGCCACTCTGCTCGCCAGCTTCGATAGCCTGCCTGAGTGCCTGAGCTTGGCTCTCCTGACGCTCCAGCAACCGCAGCGCCGACCGGACGACCTCGCTGGTAGAGCCGTAACGACCGGATTTGATGAGGTTCCCCACAAACTCTTCCAACTGCGGGCCAATGGTAACGTGGGTAATACGAGCCATAGGAGCACCCCATTTTTATTAGATTACACAGCTATACTACATCGGCATTGGCCGGCAGGCGGGGCACGATTGCCCCAAGTGGAAAACAGAGTCGTTGTCAAACTCCGCTATGGTCGTCCATTTTTCTTGAAGCAGCTGCTGCGGTCAAGGTGGCGCGCTGAACGCGAAGCCCTACAGTAAATCCACAGGCTTTATTTTACTTTCAAAGCGACGGGCCAGCTCCTCTCGCTTTTGAGTGATTTGCTCTGCTGGCTTAACGGCCAGCTGGTACAGGGCTCGCTTTCGTAACTGTTCGATCTCTCCTAATAGAGCTTGTTCATAGTCCTCTCTCTCAAAATACTCCTCTGTCTTTATCAATGCTATTTCTGTGCCGACAGTAACAGTGGCAAAAACAGCCCCTCCACAAGCGGCAACGAATGGTCCGGATGCAACGCATGGCGTCGCAGCTCCGACCCCTGCGGCTCTGCTGGCAGCTCTACTTGCGGCGCGACGAATCATGGCTTGCCTTGCAAGCGCCGCGCCGCGGGTGGCTATAGTTCCTGCGATTGCGGAGCGCCCAAAATTAACAGCCGCTGACTCAACCTGTAAAGTATCGGGTGTGAACACTAAAGTGTTGTCAGCATCCACTTGGCGCTCTGCACCGCTATCCTGATACGATAGGTCCGTCTTGTTGCTTTTTAACTGTTGTGCAAGCCAGCGAGTCGTTTCGTTAACGTAAGTTGATAAAGTCTCGTTATGCGTTTGCAGTGCGAAGGTGGACGGCGTTATGCTGCTGACCCTGCTCGCCATTGGTGCCGGAACCTATGTCTATATCAACCGCAAAAAGGTGTTGAAAAAGATCAACCCGGCCAGCGATCAGAATTTTATTTACCAGTCCGATCTGGTGCAGGGCGGATTGAACACACCGGACGATCGGGGGTACACCCGAGGCGACAAAGTGTTTGCATTCATCGATAAGCTGGTGCCGTTCTGGGGCGATGACGACTACGCCGATAAGGTGCTGGGCACTGAGCAGAAATCGCTGGAAGACTTGAAGCGCGATAAACAGGCCGGGATCGATCCGGGTCTTTACTGGTGGGGGTAACATGAGCGGAAACAAGGTAATTATCACGGTAGGCTCAATGGTGGTTGCATCGCTGATCACCGAATACATCAAGCGCCGGGTGTTCGCGTGAGCGTCCTCGGCTTTCTGCGCGAACTGGTGCAGCCGGTGACCGAACTGGTGGACAACCTGCACACCAGTGACGCGGAGCGCTACGAGCTGAAAAACCGGCTCGTGGATCTGCAAAACGAAATGGCCGGGAGGTTGCTCGACTATGAAAGCAAAGTCCTTGACGCGCAGACCAAAACCATCACCGCCGAAGCGAACGGCCAAAGCTGGCTGCAACGCAGTTGGCGACCGATTACCATGCTGACGTTTCTGGTGCTGGTGGTGCTCGATACCCTCGGGCTGACCGCGTTCCGGTTATCCGGCGAGGCCTGGACGCTGCTGCAGATCGGTTTGGGTGGCTACGTGGTAGGGCGCTCAGCCGAGAAAATCGCCCCGCAACTGAAACAGGCAATGACGAAGCAATGAACGAGATAGCGGAGAAGCTGAAAAAGGTGGACGGTGGAAAACTGAACGCGGCGGCGGTGGCGCTGCTGACGCTGGTGCTGTTTGTGTTCGGTAATCAGATGCGGGCGCTGCCGGAAACGGTCGCCGATATGGCCCGCACCCAGGCATTGCTCGTGTACCGCATTGAGCAATTGGAGCGGGCCGTGGCCGATGATCAGGCCAGTAGGTCAACCGGTCCGATTGGTAACCAGTTCGACCGCTTCGGCCACCGACACGCGCCTCCGTCGCTCAATCTCTCTGAGTCGATCCCGGTGCGCTTCCAGCTCGATCACCTCGGCTCGGGGGAGTTTGTCCGACAGATAGTCAATGCTCGCCTGAGCCAGTCGGATAGCCTCTAGGGCGTCATACCAGCAACTGACGATGTACTGCAGCCAGGTCAGTTGCTGCCAAGTGAAAGCGGGCTGGTGGCTGCCACTCTCGAAAAAGTCCCGGTGATTGAATCGGAAATACTCCGGCCAGCTCTCGGGCATGATCCGCCCCCGTTCCTCCAATTCCAGCAACCGCACCGCGTAGGGCGGCGCCCCGTATTTCAGCCAGCGGCGGGCCGTGCGCTCGGATACGCCGCACACTTTCACGATCTGACGCCACGATGGGCGGAAATTCTCGTCAAACTTCATCCTGAATGCTCCTTGTGTTGTTACAGGAGCGGGGAGAATGGAGAAAAACGCGCCATATTTTTAGAACATTTTGGCATACCCTCAGCGCGGGTGCGGGCGTAGGGGGTTGATTCGCATAGTGTTTTCTGTGTCAGACCACAGATGGTATTTAACATAATATACATTATACGAAGTATGGTATTATCGATGGACGTAGAAACAATCAACAAATCCGATGCTTTACTTCTCTGAGGGATCACTCTATGCCTTCATCTCAAGCATTTACATCCAGCTCAGCGCTAGCCATCTGCGGAATGATTGGCGCCATTCAGTCACAAAACGTTCCAGAGACCGTTGCTTCATTGTTCGTCATGACAACGGGCCTCTCGAGTCACATTATTCTTATCTACCGAGATCGCTAATGAGAAGCCTCATCTATAGCCATCCGCGCCGCCTGAAGAACTATATCAGCCCTGTGGTGATTGCAATCATAATACCCCACACCATCGGGTAGCCGAAGTACCAACGCAACCACACCAGCAGCGTGCCTCGACGTATCCAGTCCAGATTGGTACCGGATGGGCTATTTCAGCTTCATGTCGTTCTCAACCGATGTCACCCCTTTCACTTCACGTGCAATACTGACGGCCCGGTTAATATCAGCCCGGGAGTTTACGAAGCCAGACAACTGCACCACGCCTTCGCTTCCGCATTTTATTTGCAAGCCCGGATTGACTTTACCTCCGGCCGCCCCCAATCTATCGATTAAACACACTTGGCGCATCCCCATGTACCGACCCAACCCATCAAGACATCGCCGCAAGTCCGGAGCCTTCAACGCTTTGTGGCTCACTTTGCTGGTGCTGTCAGTGGGATTGTTGGGCGCCGGGGCTGGTGGCGTTCAAACCTCGGACCACTCGCTGGGGGTCGGCTTATCCGGCGCCTTTGATCCGGTGGTAGGCGCACCGTCGTCCACGGTGCTCAATGCCCTTCCCAATGGAGAGCGCCAGTCGTCAGAAGGAACCGACGAAGGCGATCATGCATTCGCCGCCAATAACGCATTTAATGGCACAGTCGCCGAGCTGTCGGCGCCCTCCTCTGACTATCAGTCACCGACGCCTCCCAGGCTGAAGCACCCGTTAAACCAGGCTCCACGAGCACCGCCACTCCTCTAATCCGTCCCAGTTTTCACTTCTTTTACGGATTAATCGAGGAAACCCCATGAAATCCCTGCAAACGCGGGCCATCGTGTATGGCCTGGTGATTCTGTTGGGCGTGCTGAGCGCCCTACCCAACCTGCTTCCCAAATCCATCAGTGAGGCCTTGCCTTCCTGGTACACCACCAATCAACTCGCCTTGGGCCTGGACCTGCGCGGTGGTTCTCACTTGTTGTTGAACGTTGATGCGGCAGATCTCGGCTTTGAGGCGCTGTCCAGTGCCGAGCGTGCGGCGGCTCTGGACGATGTTATTGAACGCAGCCTGGAGATGGTCCGGCGTCGCCTGGACGAGACCGGGCTGACTGATCCCACAGTCACCCGCCAGGGTGAAGACGGCATTCTGGTCCAGCTACCCGGTGTGGATGACCCGAGCCGAATTCGAGGGTCGGACGGGATTCTGGAA
>NZ_DGMV01000008.1:98833-124844 GCF_002388575.1 Marinimicrobium sp. UBA4509 | reverse complement strand
GGACAGATACAAGGGTGGATAAGGGCGATAGCCCGTCATCCACCGCTTGGCTTCCTTTCCACGCTACGTCTTCTGAAAATCGATCACTATCTTAAACGTCACAGATCTTGATCGCCGCTTTCAATGACTCAACCTTCTCCTCATCCGTCGCCCGCGCCGGAATAAATTCCTGGGCCACGTACCCTTTGAAATCCACCTCCTGAATGGCCCGCATGATTGCCGGATAGTACAGCTCCTGGGAGTCGTCAATCTCGTGACGTCCCGGTACCCCGGCGGTGTGGTAGTGGCCGAAATATTGATGGTTGTCGCGAATGGTACGGATGATGTCACCTTCCATGATCTGCATATGATAGATATCGTAAAGCAGTTTGAAGTTTGGTGAATCCAGCCGCTTACACAGTTCAATACCCCAGGCCGAGCTGTCACACAGATAATCGGGATGGTCCACCTTACTGTTGAACAACTCCATCTGCAGCACAACGCCGCGCTTCTCGGCCTGTGCCAGAACTTTCTTCAAGCCTGTGACGGCGGCTTTCAGACCATCTTCCGGGTCCATGCCCCGAGCGTTACCGCTGAAACAGATCAGGTTGGTGTAACCCGCGTCGCTGACCAGATCAATGTGCTTACGATAGCTTTCGATCAGGGCACTGTGGTGCTCGGCATTACCAAACCCTTCCTCAAGGCTAAGCTCGGCACCGTTACACATGGACGAGTCCACCCCATGCTTTTTGAGAATGTGCCACTCCTTGGGGCCGATCAGGTCGATGGCCGAAAAGCCGATTCGTTTGACCAACTGGCAGAGTTCCTCCACGGAGAGGAAATCGTAGGTCCACCGTGCCACCGAGTGGCGAATATTACCCTTGAGCTGATGAGATTGTCCGTGGTGGTCGGCCAGTGCCCGGGGTCCCAGAGCGCTCAGGCTGGTAACGCCAAAAGCGCTGGCGACGGCACCGCGCAGCAGGGCGCGGCGGTTGAGAGAGTCAGTCATGGTTACAGTCCTCTTATGGTTTTGTTGTGGTTACCCCTCAGCGGCGCTGAAGCGTAATTTTCTGAATCGGATTGACCGAATTGTGTTCCTTGTGTCGCTGAATAAGACGGTTCAGCTGGAAGAGGGAGGTCAGCATGCTGTTCATGGCCATCAGGTAACCCCGTTTCTGGAGTTCCAGCAGTTCTTTGTCAGACAGCGACGATAACCTGTCCTGATCCAGTGTGTACAGTCCTTCAAGAGTTCGGCTCTTACCGTCTTTGTACAGCACGGTGATACTGATGGGCTGAATGAGGTTCAGCCCATTGAGGTGTTGGCAGAAAGCCCGGGTGGCCGCAGCGCCGGAGAGGTCTTCATGCAGGGCATTTTCGATTGCTTTGAGATAGTCCGTCGGCTGGCCTTGATCGTCGTAAAGTCCGGCTCCGGAATCCGAAAGGTCTTCAGCCCGAACCGCGAGGCTGACGCCTTCTGGGCCGTCGGCTCTGGTGAGCCGCACCGGGTAGGTCCGAATGGACAAAGGCGTATAGACGCCCTGCCATCCCTCATCACCCACAAAAAGGTTGGATTCCGGCTCAAGGGACGTCAGTGCAGTGATATCCCATTCTCCGAACTGGGGGTCTTTGGTGATCAGCACCGGAAAACAGCAGCCCGCGTTTCCGACCTCGGGAACCCTTAGTCGAACCACCTGGGCCTGGCGAAAATCATTGATCGCGCGCCGGGTATCTATAAACCGGTGCTTATGCTCTGAGGGTGATAGTGGAATCAATGTTGACATTGTAACTCCGGGAATCGATGAGTGTTCAGTCAGGCGGCCTGGCCCAACCAGCGGTCGATCAGGTCGCGGTGGCTCGGCAGCGAATCCAGAAGCTGCCGGGTAAGCTGTTGATTGCGGGTGAAGACCTGCTGGGCCAGTCGCTGTTGATCATACAGCCAGGCCTGACTGGAGAAGTCGGGTCTGAAGCCCATGCCATAAAGAACATACTGATAGCTGGCGGCGGGGAACAGCTCCAGAGCGCTGTCAAAGTCCGCGGTCTGGGGCCCACGGGTTGCCCAGACCGCAAGATCCTCCTTAAGGCTGTCGGGAATGCTGGCCGGGTCCCGGTGCGCCTTCCAGTATGACTCGGGGCGATCGTTCAGCATGTAGTGCAGCTTCAGGAAATCGATGATTCGCTGCCAGCGGTAGGCCATTGCCTGGTTGAACCGTTTCTCCATGATGGCCATGGTGTGGCGGTCGGCCGGCAGATTTTCAGAAATGAAACGGGCCGACAGTTCAACCAGCATGATGGCGGTGGCTTCCAGGGGCTCGACAAATCCGGCGGACATGCCGACGGCAACACAATTTTTTTTCCACCAGCAGGCCCGGTGGCCAGATGAGAACTTGATGACTCTGGAATCTGCCTTGGACTCGCTCAGGTCAAGATGCTGACGCAGGGTAAACTCGGCTTCGTCTTCGCTGATAAAATCACTGGAAAAAACATGGCCTGTGCCGCGGCGATGCGTCAACCCGATATCCCAAATCCAGCCGGCCGCTTTGGCAGTGGCCAGGGTGTGGCAGGGGATGGGACTGCGCTCGTCCGGGTAAGGCGCCTGTACGGCAATTGCGCGATCATTGAACAGGATTGAATCCATCGGCTTGAAGGGAACACCCAGTGCCTGCCCCAGGAGTCTGGACGCAAAGCCCGTGCAATCGACAAAAAAGTCTCCTTCCAGTTTCCCTGTCTGCTCCAGGGTGATCGCGTCGATAAATCCGTCACTTGACAGGGACACGTTCGACACTGTGTCAACGAGATGATGGACTCCCAGTTCATCCGTGGCGTGTTGCTTGAGTAGCTCGGCGAACTCGCCGGCATCCAGGTGATAGGCGTAATTGCAGGGCCCCTGGAAATCGGGGTCCGTCAGGGCTCTCGGCCCCAACCCCGCCTCACAGATGTGATGTTGAAAATTCGTTTCCGGCGCAAAGTGAGTCAGGTCGTTGATATAGGGCGCCAGATCCAGCCGCTCATAGGCGATTGGGACAGTGAACGGATGGTAGTAGGCATCGCCGTTTCCGGTGTGCCAGCCGATGAACTTTCCGCCCTGCTTGAAGGTGCTGTGGCAGCGGGCGAAAAAGGTTTTTTCATCGATCCCGATTTTCTGCAGCGTGTTTTTCATGGTGGGCCAGGTGCCCTCGCCCACTCCGACGGTGGGTATATCGGAAGACTCCACCAGTGTCACCTTCAGTCCGTCCGGACGGTGACCGTTATGATGGGCGGCGATCATTGCGGCGCTAAGCCAACCGGCGGTGCCTCCACCGACGACAACAACGTGACCAACGCTTTCCGTCATGATGACTCTTCTCCTGGCTTATCGTTATGGTTTTAAAACCCATGCAGTTTCAGCAAAAAAGACCCGACAGCATGATTGCTGCCGAGCCAATCAGACACTGAGCTTTCGCTTCAGAAGTCTCCATGAACCTCCGGCGTCCCTGCCGGACTCACCGGTTTAGAAACGGGCGCGCAGACCGACCGAGTAGCGAGCGCCGGTATCAAAGACCGAAATGATCTGGTCTTCCTCACGGCCGCGGCTGACCAGCTCTTCTTCGGTGACGTTCACACCCTCAAAGTATACCGAGAAGATGTCGTTCACGTCGTAGCTCGCGCTCACATCCCACTGGCCGTAGGTGTCCACCGTAAGCGGCTCGCTGGCGGGACCATTGTTGATCGCCTGCAGGAACTGCTCCCGGTTGTTGAACGCGACCCGAGCCTGGAATGGGCCACGCTCATAGAACACTACCGCATTCTGCGAGTCGCCGAGACCAATCAGGGCGAAGGTCTGATCGCGATCCTCAGATAGTTGCGCGTTACTGTCGGTTTTGGTGGCGTTCAGTGTCACACCAAAGCCATTATCCCAGAGGTGTGTCCAGGCCAGTTCCAGACCGTTGACTTCGGCGGTCTCGGCGTTGCGCGGACGGGTAACCCTCAGGGTTTCAGACAGACCGCGCAGTTCGTCGGGAAGCCCTTCGTCGGCAGCAATGTCGGCGCACTGGTCAGTGGCGCAGATGTTGTCCGGTGTCTCTGCGCGGTCGGCCAGGGTAAACTCTTCATCCGCAGCGAGGGTGACAATAAAATTCTCCACCTCTTTATTGAAGTACGCCACGGACAAATAACTGGCGTCACCGTAGTACCACTCGTACGAAATGTCCCAGTTTTCCGCGGTAAAGGGTTTGAGGTTCGGGTTGCCGCCTGACGCTGTCAGGTTCTGCAAACGAGGCTGGCCGATATTCAGCGCCGGAGACAGCTCGGTCAGGGTCGGGCGAGTAATGGTTTCATAGCTTGCAAAGCGCAATACCATATCGTCCTGAAGATCGATTTTGGCATTGATGCTGGGCAGCAGGTTGGTGTAAGAGTTGCTCTCGGTGACCTCGGTCGGCGAGCCCTCTACGGTCTCAAACAGCGTCGGGTCGCCGGTGGCGACAATATCGCTAAGAACCGTTTGCACGGCATCGACCGAGGTGGACGTTTCGGCATAACGGGCACCGACATTCACTGTCCATGGCAGATTCATGACATCACCTTCAAAGGTGAAGTCCAGATACAGGCTGGAGATATCTTCCCGAACGGTATAGCGATCGTCATTCACTGTCAGCTCAAACATGTTCCCATCCTGGAGGGCCTGCCAGGTGGTGCCAATGTCGTTGCCCCGCATTTCGTCGTTCTCGTTGGCCTTTTCCTCGGTGAGCATTACGTCGTAAAGCTCCCAGTTGTCAAAGGTCCACCAGGTATCCTGAGCGCCGGGGAAGAAGCTGGGTGCGGTGAATTTGGTCATCAGCTCTTCGGGAGCGGATGCGTAGTAACCGCCATACAGGGAGCCGTTATCAACACCCACTGAGTAGTAGGCTTTTTCCCGCTCCTGGCGGTAGGCACCGAAACGCATTGAGGTAAAGCCACTGGTATTGTAGGGCGTGTATTCAAAATCCGCGCGAAGCTCGTTGATCTCATCCTGGCTGTTGGGGCCACCGGGAGAACCAACATGCATCTTCATGATGGAGCGATCCGGGATTTCACTGCCGTTGTAGCCTTCATGGTTGGCCAATGGGCGTCCGGAGCTCAGATCAAAATCATAAGTGTTGATATGACCGATTACGCCGAAGTTCTCTTTCCCGGCCATATCGTTCTCGGCATCCGAGTAAGACACATCGAACTTGGCCACCAGCTCGTCGGTAACGTCCCACTCCACATTCAGGCCGAAGGCGTTGAGGGTGACGAACTTACTGTCCCCGTGGTTGACCACGAAATCGGTCGCGGCGCGGGTGTCTTCGGTGCCGACGTTATTCATGTAGGTGACGGTGCGGGTTTCGTTGTTGAAATCGACGTCCGTGACCCGGTTGGGCTCAAACCAGGCGGCCAGCGCGTTCAGCTTGGCGTCGACTTCATAGTTGGAGTGGAAGCCGTCGAAGGTGACCGTCACATCATCGGAGGGCGCGTACTGAAGTGAAACGTTCGCGTTGGTGCGGGTCCGCTTCTGTTGCTCGGTACGCATATCCAGGTTTCTGGGCGGCGTTACGTTGCCCGCCTGCAGATCGCCCTGTTCGTTGAACAGATTCAGTCCGGGCCGATAACCGGCGGTGAACAGGGAGTTGACGTAGTTCTCCCGCTCAGAGTGGGACACCGCCAACAAAACCCCCAGGGTGTCATCGGCAAAGGTATTACTGATCAGGCCCGATACGGTCGGGTAGGTTTTTTCATTCAGGCTCTCATAGGTGCCTTTGATCGAGCCGAACATTTCCAGGCCATTGAAATCAAACGGTCGGGCTGTCTGGACATCAATGGCCGAGCCGATGCCGCCGGACGCCATGGATGGATTGCTGGTTTTGTAGACGTTCACGCCGCGAACCAGTTCGGCCGACAGTGTGTCAAAACTGAATGCCCGGTCCTGGTTCTCGGTCGCCATCTGCCGACCGTTGACCATCACGGTATTAAAGGAGGGACCGAAACCTCGCACGGTGACCGACTGGCCTTCGCCGCCACTGCGGTCGATTGAAACGCCGGTAATCCGCTGCAGGGATTCGGCCACGTTGGTGTCGGGAAATTTACCCATGTCCTCGGCGGAAATAGCGTCAACCACGCCGGAAGAATCCCGCTTGATGTCCATGGAACGTTCGAGCGAGCCGCGAATCCCGGTTACAACCACTTCTTCAAAATTGCCGTCGGCGGCGTCCTGGGCAATGGCTTGAGCGCCTGCCAACGAAGACATGGCCACGATGATAGCGCTGGATAACTTATTCTTTTGTAGCATTGAATCTTTCCCCTTAGAGTCGTCATCGGTGCGGATAAAGAGCTTGCCGCTGCCGCTTACGGAGAGATTCAGTCCAGTGCCTTCAATCAGATGGAGCGCCGCTTCCACAATGGTGTAGTGACCTTGTAGCGGCTGGGTTTTGATATTCACCACCTGCTCGAACGGGACAATAACAGTCATATTTGACTGTTGTGCAAACTCCGTGAGCGATACGTCTGCTCTGCTTTCAGAGATGTTGAATTGTGCGGTTTCCCCCAGACGCGACGCATCCCCAGACGCATGAACTGCGCATGTGATCAGCTGGGTCAGCAGCACGGTCGGTGTTATTTTCAATTCAACGTTCTCCCCAACGGATCAGCTCCGTTGTATTACAGTGACGAACGGGTTGGTGTTTTCCGCTACAGGGTTCTGTATTTGTATCCGGTTGCGTGTTTGTTCAAAAGGGAGTAAAAGACGCTAAGGTCTTGTCTGCCGCCAGGAGTGGCGCATAATCCCTTGACGAGTATATAGTCTCATTTGCGGGTCCGCGAATGGGCCTTGGTGGTACTATAAAATAAGATGAGTGACTTTTCCCGTCGGATTCTGCCTGTGTTCAATTGGCCCGCTTTAATGGTCATAAAAACCATAAGGAATGGCTTGGTTGACCGCTCCCGAGTGGCGCTGCTGGTGCTTCTGTTTGCCGCTGGCGCAACGGCATCGGAACGCCAGTCAATAGTGCTTGCCCCCGGTTTGACGCTTCAGCCCCCCAGCGCTCTGTCGCTTGAGTCCGTCAGGAGTGATGCTGCGGACGATGCGCCGGTGTTGGTCGGGTATATCGAGGGGGCGCCGGGGTATTTTCTGGCGGCCGACAGAGTCACCGGTAAACAGCGTGTCTCGGTGCTCTGGGAAAAACTGGAAATGGAAATGCGCGGCCGCGCAGATGCGCGTTCAATCGAGGTGGAGGACCGGGGCATTTTCCTGACCCAGAGCGAGGCGAAAGTCTGGTATCGCGTTTATCGGTACCGGCTGGATGGGGTCAAACTGCGGCCGGTGTACTATTTGCTTCGGCAGGATGATCAGAGTTATTGGCTGACACTGACTACGGCGGATGGCGTAGATCTGGAAGTGGTCAAGCCTATCGTCGATGTGATTCTGAAGCGCATCATCATCAGTGGTAAGACGGGCCGCGACTGAGCCCGCGCAGTAAAGGCCCGGCGTAACCGGGCCTCGAATGTATTACTGACAGCGATAGATGGAGAATGTCTGGCGACCATCCTCAGGCTCGCCCTTGGGCACGATGGTGTCGCCACCCAGACGAATGGCTTCGTTCTTGCCCATGTTCAGCAGCTCGGTCGCCACTTTCTCTTCGCTGCGGCTGATTGGCCCGATGCTGTCGGCGACGCTGACGTTGGTGTCGCTCAGCTTCTCGCAGCCGCGCACGTTGGCCTCTTTGCCGACGACGATGTCTTCGGCTTGCTCATCCACTTTCACCCAGGTACAGGCGCTGGCCAGGCTGGCCATCAGGATCAACAGAGATAATTTTTTCATGGAGGTGTCCTCTAGCAAAGGGTAAGTGTCCGTTTGGTGCCGGTGAGACCACGTGGTGGCGGGTTGGGTTCCGGCGTTGTAGGGCATCTTATACCAAAGCCGGCGGTGGCGTCACAAGCGACTGGGCCGCAACCCTGAGGGTTGGCGGCCCGGAGCCCGGAGAGTGGAGAGGTTCAGTGTGCCGGCTGTCGCCAAGCCATCAGGCCCAGTGCCAGGGCGGCGAGCAGCAGGCCGGCGTTGATGCCCGGCGCCGCACCGGCGAAAGCATCGGCGCCGAAGCGCAGGGCGTGGCCCAGCGCGAGCAGCACCAGGCCGGCGCTGGTCAGCCCCAGCAGCCAACGCTTGGTGGGGGGATGCCGGTCGCGCCATTGCGCGAGGATCATGGCGGCCAGGATCACGCCCCAGAAAATCCACTTGGAGGGCCACTGGAGCAGCACCTGGGTGATGGCGCTGACGACAAACGCCAAGGGCGTACCCCAGACAATGCCGGTCCAGAGGTTGTTCAGGGCATCCCGGTGTTTGCGTTTTGCCAGCCAGATATTGATGCCGCTGACCGACACCACAGTCAGCGCCAGACCGAGCGCCACCCAGAGCAGTTTCACGCCCAGGCCGCCAAAGTGCCCAAAGTGGATGCGATAGACCGAGAATATCGCCTGCCGCCCGGGTTCTCCGTCGCTAAAGCCCACCTTGTTAAGGAAGTTGCCCGCGCCGTCGTAGTAAAACTGCTCGGCATAGATGAGTCGATCCGGGTAGTGAGTGCCCACCAACAGGTGCTCCTCGTCGGTATCCGGGTGCTCAACGGTGACGTAGATGGGGCGGGTGCCTTCCGGGGCGCGCTCCATGCTGTCCTGCAGGACGCGAGCTATGCCCAGAGGGCCCTCGCGCTCAGGCAGGTTCTCCGGGTGCCCACCGTACACCGTCTCAATCACCGCATCGGTATCACCGTCGTAAAAGGCTTCGGCCGCCGCCCAACTGAGCATGCTGGCGAGACCGTAAAAGGCGCCGGTCACGGCAATCATGATGTAAAAGGGCAGCCCCCAGACGCTCAGGCGGTTGTGCAGGTCGGTCTGCTCCAGGCGCGCGTTGCCCTTGCGTCGGAAGTGAAAGGCATCCTTGAACAGTCGCGGGTGGGCCAATACGCCGGAAACAATCAGCGCCAGCAGCATGGCGCCCAGCGTGCTCACCAGCACCATGCCCCAACTGCTCGGCAAGTGCAGGTACAGATGCAGGTCGGTCAGTATGTGAGTCCAGGGGTGTGCGGCGGGCTCCCCCAGGGTGCCGTCGGCATTGAGCACCCGGGCGCTGTGGTCGGACATCAACACCGTGCGGGGCATGCCGGGGCGGGGCAGCAGGACGTAGGCGTGCTCGGTGGGCTCCTGGCCCTCCATGAAACGCTGGTAGGCGCTCTGGATGGCCTCGGGGTTTACCTCGGTGTATTCCGACACCGTCGGTGTCTCCCAGCGCTCGAACTCCGGATAGAGTACGGCCAGCGTGCCGGACAGGCACACCCAATACATCAGCGCGCCGATGGCGATGCCCATCCAGCTGTGGCTGGCCAGGGAGTTTTTTACCAGTTGGGGAGATAGTCTGAAGGCCATAGGAGAGCGTCGTTATAGAAGAAAGAGGTAGCCGGCGCTAATCACGCCGGTCGCGATCAACGCCAGGGTCGGGCGCCAGAGTCGGGTGTCGGCCAGCACCCAGTAGCTGGCCAGACCCCAGAACACCGGCATCATCAACACCCCGGTCACCAGGCGGTTGACCGCTTCCCAGGGCAGCAGATCGGTGACCGTAAAGCTGAGCAGGGCACTGACAAGACCCGCTAGAGGCACACTGATCACCAGTTTGAGCACCTGCACACCCAGTAACGTGATCCGGGGCCAATTCAGAGTCCGCTGTTCCAGTTTGGTGTCCCGCGCGGGCTGTCGGTCCGGGCTGACCCAGCCGATCCAGAGCCAGGCGAGCAGGGCCGGGACGGTCAGGGCGAAGCACACGGCAAACTCCACCGGCTGGGCCCAGAGCCAGGCAATCAGTGACAGCATCAGCAGTATCCAGCCCAGACGGCGCCAGTGCGTCGGCTTGGGCAGGGGCAAACGCCAGCTGCGGTAAAGGCTCAGTACACCGGCAAAGCCGGTGGCGGTGGCCAGGGTTCCCAGTATCCAGCTCATGGTTTAAAACTCGACCGAGGCGGACAGAACCAGGCTGCGCGGCTCGGACAGCACCAGGTAGTTCGAGCCCGGGAAGCCGCCGACGGAGGCCCAATAGTTTTCATCCGACAGATTGTTCACTCGGGCTCGCAGGGTCAGGCCCCGTCCGTCCCACTCGGTCTGATAGCGGGCGCCCAGGTCCCAGCGGGTCCAGGCGGAGGCACTCACGGTGTTATCGGCATTGGCGTACTGATCATCGGTGTGAATGATCCGGGTATCCAGGGTCAGGCCGGGCAGGACGGTCAGGTCCCACTCCAGGTTCAGGTTGAGTTGGAATTCGGGTACTCCCACCGCCTGCTTGCCGTCGTAGAGGCCGCCCTGGGTCTGAGTCTGTTCACTGTCCAGGAAGGTCAGGCCACCCAGCACACGCATTGTGTCCAGCGGCTGGCCGAAAGCGCTCAGCTCCAGCCCTCGGTTGCGCTGCTCGCCGTTAACGGAAAACCGGTTGTTCTCCACATAGCCGCTGGGCAGCGCGGTATCAAACAGGCTGATGCTGCCGCCGTAGGTGTCGGCGTCGTATTTGAGCCCCACTTCGATCTGCTCGGCCTGGTAGGGCTCGAAGACTTCGCCGGCATTGTCGACCGGCTCACCGCCACTGGTGGCCGGGGCCACCTCGCCGGGCATCAGGCCCTCGATGTAGTTGCCGTACAGGGACACCTGGTCGCTGGGCTGATAGACCACGCCGGCGACCGGGGAGAGACGACCTTCGTCGTACTCCGAGGTCAGATTGCCGCTGGTGTAATCATAGCTTCGGGTGTGAATATCCTG
Source organism: Marinimicrobium sp. UBA4509 (assembly GCF_002388575.1). Lineage (NCBI taxonomy): Bacteria > Pseudomonadati > Pseudomonadota > Gammaproteobacteria > Cellvibrionales > Cellvibrionaceae > Marinimicrobium > Marinimicrobium sp. UBA4509. The sequence goes on along the minus strand of NZ_DGMV01000008.1, from coordinate 114,086 downwards.
ATAGCGGGCGCCCAGCGTGACCAGCAGGGTGTCGCCAAGCAGCCCCAGCATATCGGCCAACGCGACACTCTGATTGTCCACCCGCTCGGTCACACCGGGGGCGGACAGATCACCGCCGACAAAGAAGTCGGGGGCGGGAGGGGCAACCGGTTCGGGGTTGTACAGGTTGCCGGAAAAGCCGGCAAAGTCTGAGAACGCATAAGCGTTTCGGGACTCGGAGGAGAAGTCCGTTGCCGACCCCACCAGTCGGTGGCTGACCGTGCCGGTCTGGAATTCACTTTTCACGCCGATTTCGGCGGAGCGCACAGAATCCTCCCGCACGTTATCAAACCGGTAGGTACTGGTGTTCCCTTCAGCGTCGCTGTTGGGGTTGGCCAGAATGTTGTCTTCCTCCCCCTCTCGGAGCCCGGCGGCGGCCCAGCCGGTGATGTGGTCGGTCAGGTCATACTCGGCCCGCACCACACCAAACAGTTGTTGTTCGTCGGTGTAGGTCCAGGGCTGGGCGAAATTGCGGTCCGAGTCCGGTGCCTCGGGCAGCTCGCCGGTGGGGGTCACACTGGGGCGGGGCGCATCAATGCGGTGATCCTGAAAACCCAGGTCGGCGGACAGGCGCAGGCGATCGCCCCGATAATCGGTACCGATGGCGGCGAGGGTCAGTTCCCGCTCCTGGTTCTCCACAGCGGTCTCGCCGTCCCGACGAACCAGGTTGGCGCGCACGCCGGTTTCCTGCTCAGCCCCGAAGCGTTCGCCGAAATCCAGAGCGGCGTAGCCCTGGCTCTGGCCCTCAAGGCCGAGCGTTACCCGGCGCACACCGTCCTCCGGCGCCCGCTTGGGTACCAGATTCACCGAGCCGCCGATGCCACTGCCACCGGGCGCCGCACCACTTAGGAAGGTGTTGGCACCGCGAAAGACTTCCACCCGCTCCAACAACTCCGAGGCGACGTACTGCCGGGGCAGTATGCCGTATAGACCGTTGTAGGTCATATCGTCGGAGAACACCGGAAAGCCGCGAATCACATACAGCTCCTGGAAGTTGCCAAAGCCTTTGGCCACCCGGACCACCGGGTCATTCTGGAGCACGTCCGCCACGCTGCTGGTCTGCTGGTCCAGCATCAGCTCGGCGGTGTAGTTGGTACTGGTGAACGGTGCATCCATCATGTCCAGGTTGCCGAACACGCCCACCCGGCCGCCGCGGGCCACCTGACCACCGGCATAGGCTTCGGGCAGCAGCACCTGGGAGCCGTCGGCGGTAATGACCATCTCTTCAATCCGCTCGGTCGACCCGGTCTGCGCCAGTGACGGCGAACACAGCGCACTGGCTGAAATCAGCAGGGAGAGCGATTTGAGGTTAAACAGGGACGACGAAGGATTGCGCATAGCGGGTTCGGTTCCGGAGAGTCATTGAGCAAGAGGTGTTGAATAAGGCGCATGATAACGAGATAGTTTCTCATTTACAATAAGATTTGTTTCCAGTGCTGGGTTGCTTTGTCATCAAGGCGGAGACTGCTGCCCAAAAAGCCCGACGGGTCCATGTAAATTAGTGTTAAAGCGCCTGTCGGAGTCGTCTGGTGTGCGGTGTCTGGGCGTAAAATCGAGGGCTTACCCGACGATCCCCCAACGAGCATGCACCTGATGAATAAACTCTTGGCGATGACCCTGTTGATTCTGTCTCTGTTTCCGGCCGGCGTGGCACACAGCCAGTCCGGTGATCCGGGGGTCGTCGTCCAGACCGTGGTTCAGAAACCGATCCGCAACCGCATCGAGGCGCTGGGTACGCTGCGCGGCAATGAATCCATCCACCTGACCTCCAATGTCACCAAAACGGTCACCCGCCTGAACTTTGAAGACGGTGAGCGGGTAGAAAAGGGCCGGGTGCTGGTGGAAATGACCAGTGCGGAGGAGATTGCCCTGCTCGAGGAGGCGCGCACCAACGCCGAGGACGCGGAGCGGCAGTGGCGCCGGGTGCGTTCGCTGGTGGATCAGGGGGCGGCGTCGCAATCCATGTTGGACGAGCGGCAGCGCGAATATCATTCGGCCCAGGCCCGCTACAACGCCCTTGAGGCGCGACTGGAAGACCTCCGGTTGCGTGCGCCCTTCGACGGGGTGGTGGGGCTGCGCAATATCAGCGTCGGTGCTCTGGTCACCCCGGGAGATCTGATTACCACGCTGGTGGACGATCGTCAGATGAAGCTGGATTTCACCCTGCCGGCGGTACACCTGCAAGCGGTGGAGCCGGGGCTGGAGATTCGCGCACGCAGTCGGGCCCTGGGTAACCAGCTGTTTGAAGGTGTGGTATCCAGTATCGACAATCAGGTGGATCCGGTCTCGCGGTCCTTTATGGTGCGGGCGGTGCTACCCAACGATGACGGGCAGCTCAAGCCCGGGTTGTTGATGACGGTGGAGCTGTTCACCCGCGAGCGCGAAGCGGTCATGGTGTCGGAAGCGGCGTTGATGTCCGAAGGTGGCGGCCACTATGTGTTCGTGATCGTGAACCCGGACAGTGAGCCGGTGGCGGAGCAGCGCCCCGTCAAAATTGGGCAACGGTTTTTTGGGCGAGTGGAAATTCTGGAAGGCCTGTCGGCGGGAGAAAAAGTGGTGACCCACGGGTTACAGAAAGTGCGCGCCGACCAGCCGGTGGTCATTACCGCCGAAGACAGTGGCAGCGACCCCTTACCCGAATTGCTCAATCAATCCCAATAACCGAGGAGACACGCCATGTTGTTGTCCGATGTCTCCATCAAGCGGCCGGTGTTTGCCTCGGTCATCTCCCTGATCCTGATCGCCCTGGGCCTGCTGGCCTACGATCGATTGACGTTGCGTGAATACCCGGATATCGATCCGCCTGTGGTGTCCATTCGCACCAACTACCCGGGCGCTGCGGCGGCGGTGGTGGAAACCCGTGTGACCCGACTGCTCGAAGACCGGGTGGCGGGAGTCGAGGGCATGGAGTACATCGAGTCCTCAAGCGAAAACGGCCGTTCGGATATCACCATCCGCTTTAATGTCGACCGGGACATTGATGCCGCCGCCAACGATGTGCGTGACCGGATTTCCCGCGCCCTGAACAATCTGCCCACCGAGGCCGATCCGCCGGAAGTACAGAAGGTCAGTTCCGACGAAGACGTGATTGTCTGGTTCAATCTGGCCGGCGAGGGGCGCACCGTGCCGGAGTTGTCGGATTATGCCGAACGTTACCTCTTGGACCGCTTCTCGGTCATAGACGGAGTGGCCCGCGTTCGTATCGGCGGGCAGCAGCGCTACGCCATGCGCATCTGGCTGGACCGTCAGGAAATGGCCGCTCGCGGTCTGACGGTAGCCGATGTGGAAAACCGCCTGCGCGCAGAAAACGTCGAGTTGCCCGCGGGCAGTATCGAATCGGATCAGCGGCATTTCACGGTACGAATGGCCCGGCTCTATCGGGAGGCCAGTGATTTCGATCAACTGGTACTGGCCGAGGGCAGCGATGGGTATCTGGTGCGCCTGAAAGATATCGCGCGAGTGGAAAAGGGCACCGAGGAAGACCGCAATATTTTCCGCGGTAACGGCATTCCGATGGTGGGCATCGGCATCGTCAAACAGTCCACCGCCAACACCGTGGATGTGGCCCGCGCGGCACGGGAGGAGGTCGAACGCCTCAATGAAACCCTGCCCGAGGGCATGCGCCTGGAGCAGAGTTTCGACAGCTCGGTGTTTGTCGGTCAGGCGATCAAGGAAGTGTATTACACTCTGGCGTTTGCGATCGCCATGGTGATTCTGGTGATTTACCTGTTTCTCGGCAGCGCCCGGGCCATGTTGATCCCGGCGGTGACCGTACCGGTATCGGTGATCGCCACCTTTACCGTGCTGGCGGTACTCGGCTTTTCCATCAACCTACTGACGTTGCTGGCACTGGTACTGGCCATCGGTCTGGTGGTGGACGATGCGATTGTGGTGCTGGAGAACATCGTTCGCCACATTGAGGAAAAAGGCAAACCGCCGTTGCTCGCCGCCTATCGTGGCACGCGGGAGGTGGGTTTTGCGGTGGTCACCACCACCCTGGTACTGATTTCGGTGTTTGTGCCCATCGCTTTTCTGACCGGCGATGTGGGGCGGCTGTTTTCCGAGTTTGCCCTCACCATGGCAGCGGCCGTGGGTTTCTCTTCGCTGGTGGCCCTGACGCTCTCGGCCATGCTCGCCTCCAAGCTGATCAAGAAAAAAGAAAACACCTCCTGGCTGGTGACCAAACTCGATCAGGGCATTATCTGTTTGCGTCACTATTATGGCAAAGCCCTGCACCAATGCCTGCGCCACGCGCGTATTGTGGCGGTGGTGTTTGTCGGGTTGCTGGCGGGCACCTGGTGGGTGTCGCAACAGCTGCCCCAGGAGTACGCACCGCGGGAAGACCGGGGGGCCTTTTTTGTCATTGTCGATGGTCCGGAAGGGGCGAGCTACTCCTATATGGTGGAGTACATGGACGAGATCGAAAAACGCCTGATGAAATACGTCGACCAGGGGGAGATGGCCCGTCTGCTGGTCCGTGCGCCCCGGGCCTGGGGGGCACTGGAGCGGTTTAACAGCGGCATTGTGATTGCGACCCTGACCGACTGGTCCGAGCGGCGCAGCGGTTTTGACATCATGGATGATGTGCGTGCGGATCTGGCCGACTTGCCGGGCGTGACGGCCTTTCCGGTGATGCGTCAGGGCTTTGGTTCGTCCACCCAGAAGCCGCTGCAGTTTGTGATCGGTGGTGGCTCCTATGAGGAGTTGGCCGAATGGCGGGATATCCTGCTGGAAAAAATCGAAGCGGATAATCCGGGGTTGACGGGCATTGACTGGGATTACAAGGAAACCCGTCCGCAGGTCGAGGTGATTGTCGATCAGGACCGCGCCGCCGACCTGGGTGTGAGTGTGGCCAACGTCGGGCGCACGCTGGAAACCATGATGGGCTCGCGTCGGGTCACCACCTTCATTGAAGACGGCGAAGAATACGAGGTGATGCTCGAAGGTGAGCGAAGTGAACAGCGCACACTGGACAGCCTGGAGAATATTTTTGTGCGTTCCGAACGCAGTGGCGAGCTGGTGCCCCTGGCGAGTCTGGTAGAGCTGCGGGAGTTTGCCGACGCCGCTACGCTGCGACGCTATAACCGGATTCGAGCCATCACCATTGAAGCCAACCTGACCGATGGCCTCACCCTGGGGAATGCCCTGACGCATATGGAAGGCCTGGTGGCGGAGCACCTGCCGGAGAATGCGGTGATCGACTACAAGGGCCAGTCCCGCGATTACAAACTGGCCGGCGGCTCGGTGGCCTTTATTTTCATGATCGGGATTCTGATCACCTTCCTGGTGCTGGCTGCACAGTTCGAGAGTTATATTCACCCCTTCGTAATCATGCTGACGGTGCCACTGGCCATGCTCGGGGGGCTGTTGGGGTTATACCTTACCGGCAACTCGCTCAACCTTTACTCCCAGATTGGTCTGGTCATGTTGGTGGGGCTCGCGGCCAAAAACGGCATTCTGATTGTGGAGTTTGCCAACCAGTTGCGGGACCGGGGGATCGCCTTTGACGAGGCCTTGGAGCAGGCCTCCCTGGCCCGTCTGCGGCCCATCCTGATGACCGGCATCACCACAGCGGTGGGTGCCGTGCCCCTGGTGATGTCCTCGGGCGCCGGCTCGGAAACCCGGGCGGTGATCGGGGTGGTGGTGATTTCCGGGGTCCTGGCGGCCACGCTGTTTACCCTGTTTATCGTGCCCACGGCCTACAGTCTGCTGGCCCGCCATACCGGTTCGCCCAACGATGTGAAACGCGAGCTGGAACGGGTGGCGGATGAGTACGATCGCAAACAGCAGAAGCATCCCTCCTGATGAACTGAGGTGCCAGGGATGGCACGCTTTTCCACTTTTTTGCCGGGCCGGCCATCCAGACCGATCGCCAGTGCGTATATAGAAGCACTCTCAATAACGCACAAATGGAGCCTTCTCCCATGACCGATCTCGTTCAGGTGGTTTACATCAGCCGGGCCACGTTCAAAGCCATGCCCGCCTCCGGCGGTGTGGAGCCGCACGTGGCGCGCATTCTGCAACAGTCCCGCACCAACAACCCCCGCCTGGGGCTCGGCGGTGTGCTTTATTATGGGGAGGGGTGTTTCTTTCAGTGTCTGGAAGGTGAGCGCGAAGTGGTGGATAAAATGCTCGCCAAGCTGAAAGGCGATGATCGCCACAAGGACTTCAAGGTCGTGCTCCAGCGCAATATCACCGAGCGGCAGTTTACCGACTGGTCCATGAAGTACATTCCCACCAATGCCGCGGTGAAAGGGTTATTGGCACGGGCAGGGTATGACCGGTTTGATCCCTACCAGTTCGACCAGAAAACCATTGAAGACCTGCTGACCACCTTCCGCGAACTGCGCGCTCAGGCCGATCGGGCCATTCCCAGTCACGCCGCCCAGCCCGAGGTGCGGGCCAACGAGTCGGGTGCCATGCCCTATGTGGTGGCTGGCGTGGTGGTGTTGGCGTGTGCCGTAGCGGTGGGCTGGTTCGTGTTATAGCGAGTTACCACATCAGGTCGTCGGGGATCACGTAGTCCTTGTAGGGATCGTCCTCGTCGACCGCTTCTTGGGTTTTCTGATTTGCGACCACAATATAGTTCGGGTCGCGCTCGGCGATCTTGTCGGATACCACTTTCGGAATCAGTTCGTAGTTCTCCCCGGCGCGGACCACAATGAGTTGGCCGCGGATGATCTGTTGTTGCACCCGAGGGCTGACCAGCAGCTTTTTGATCTTGGTGCCGTCGGTAAAGTTGTACTCCACTTCCCCGTCACCGCTGCCGCGCTTGGCCTGTTTGTGGGTCTGAATCAACTGGCGGATTTGCGCTTCAATGGCTTTTTTCTCGGCGGCGGCCTGGCGTTCGCGGTTCAGTGCCCGATCCCGTTCGGCCTTCTCTTCGCGAGCCGCCTGCGCCGACTGTCGGATTTCCGCGTGGGGGTCCTCACCGGTATGGCGGGCCTGCTTTTTCTGTTTACGCTGCTCTTTCTTAACCTGCTTGGCCTTCTTGTCGTCCACCAGTCCGGCTTTCTGCAGTTGATCCTGTAGGGAGGGCATAATCGTTACCGTATGGGTTGTGCTCGTTGGCGGTCATTATGCCAGCTTGGCGCCCATCGAGAAACGACGGGCGCCTTAGTGGCGGAGTACACTAGACTTTAAGCGCCGCCAACTGCTGTCCCAGGCTCTGGGTGTCTTTCTGTAGGTGCCGCGCGGAGTTACGCAGCTCGCCGCTGGTGCGGGTGCTCTCGTCCGCAACGCGGGAGATGTTGGTGATGTTCTGATCGATCTCCTGAGCCACCTGGGACTGCTCCTGAGCGGCGGTGGCGATCAGGGTGCTCATTTCCTGAATCCGGTCGATGGCTTCCACCACGTGCTCCAGCGCCTGGTTGGCCTCGCTGATCTGCTCGGCACTGGCGTGGGCCTTTTCGGTACTCGAGGCCATGGAGGTCACCGCCCGGTTGGATTGCTTCTGCAGGCGCTCAATGATTTCCTGAATGTCCGCCGTGGACTGCTGGGTGCGCTGGGCCAGGGTGCGCACCTCGTCCGCCACCACGGCAAAGCCGCGCCCCTGTTCCCCCGCCCGGGCCGCTTCAATGGCGGCGTTCAGGGCCAGCAGGTTGGTCTGCTCGGCTATGCCGGTAATCACGGTCAGTACCTTGCCGATTTCCTGACTGTTGCGGTCCAACTCCTGCATGATGCCGACGGTGTCGCTCATGGTGGTGTTCAGTTCATCAAAGGTCCGGTGAGTGTTGCGCACCACGCCGTGGGTGCGGCCAACCTCCCGGTTGGCATCATCGGCTTGAGCGGCGGCGTCGCTGGCATGGCTGGCCACTTCCCCGACACTGGCGGACATCTCGTTCATCGCCGAGGCGGCCTGCTCCAACTCACGACTCTGGCTCTGGCTGCTCTGCTCGGTGTTCGCCGCGGCCTGCTCGAGGGTCTCCATCTGGGTGACGATGGTCCCAGAGAGCTGTTGAATCCCCCGGGTCAGGTCGCCCACCCGCTGGATCACCGTGTTGTAGGCGGAAAACATCTGGCCCACTTCATTGTCGCTGGCTTCTTCGATTATAGGGCTGGCGAAGTCACCTGCGCTCATCTTGTTCAAGTGTTTACGCAGTAAGGTCACTTGTTGCACAAGCCAGGTCAGTCCCAACTGATGAGTAATCAGCGCGACGACCACGATACCTGTATTCAGGAGCGGAATCAGGCTGGAAGGGTTCGATCGATAGCTGAGGACTGCGGAAGTCATCGCCAGCGCAATGATCACCAGAAAGGACACCGCGAACTGAGCGTTGATGGATTTGAAGCCTAGAGCACGCATCAGTGCGTTCAGTGCAAAGGCAAGCTGGTTGCGCATGGGTAAGAGACCACCGTCAGAGAAAGGAGAATGTCGTGAGTGCGGCCGAGGCGGGCTCGACATCAAAGGCTATCGGCACAGAGGGGGCATTATTGAGGGAAATCGGCTCGGGATAAACCCGGGCCGCGGCGTTATCGGCGCCGGTTTTGACGCAGGTCAAACCTCAGGCGGAATGAATTATGCGCCAGCTTCCAGTCGCACCGGAACGGACTTGAACGCCGGAGTCTGACTGCGGGGATCCTGCTCGGTGCCGATCAGAATGTTCGCCTCCGGGTAGTAGGCGAGCAGGGAGCCAGCGGGCAGGTTGAACGGGTAGACCGTCAGGTTTTCCATCACCCCGTGAGCCGAACGCAAAGTGGCTTTGTCGCCGGCTTTCAGGCTCAGGTGTTCCCGGTCTTCCGGCCCCACCAACACACACCAGCGGTGCTCGGTGCCCCGGTAACTGTCGGACTCTTCGTAAATGATGGAGTTGAACTGCCCCTCACTGCGGATACTGGCCAGGGTAAAAGGAAAATCCGGCTCTCGGGCGACCGGCAGAGAGTGCACCTGAAAACGGGCCTTTCCGTTGGGGGTGTTGAAGGTTGGCGATGTCAGCAGGCGACCGCCAATGGTGAATTCCTGATGGCTGGTGCCGATATCGGCCAGCGCCTCCATGCCGGGCACCGTTGCGGCTATGGCGGAACGCACCCGGTCGTGTTCCCGAAGGGCCCCGAAATCAAAAGGCCCGGCGGGCAGTAAGCGCTTACCCAGTTCCGCCAGAATGGCCACCTCCGAGCGCACATTGGTCAGGCGGCGAATACCGCCATCGCTCAGCCGTACATAGTTGAACATGGATTCCTGGGTGGTGCTCTGGGGCTCTTCGTCCCGGGCGGTCACTGGCAGAATCAGAGCTTCGCTGTGCTCCATGCCGTGAATGTGCCCCTGGTTCAGGGTGGTGGTCAGATACAGCTTGAAACCCACCCGGTCCAGCGCCCGCTGGGCAAAGGTCGAATCCGGTGTCGCGGCGTAGAGGTTGCCGCCCATCAGCAGGGCCGCGTCCATGTCCCCGGCGTCGGCGGCGCGCAGGCAGGCGAGGGTGTCCAGCCCCTGAGTGCGTGGAAGTTCCAGATCAAAATGTGATTCCAGCGCCGCCAGCACATCCTCGGAGAGCACCGGTTTTACACCGATGGTGCCGATGCCCTGCACGTTGCTGTGGCCCCGCAAAGGCAGCAGGCCCGCCGACGGTTTGCCCAGCATGCCGCGCAACAGCGCCAGATTGGCGATGGCCTCGACATTGTCCACCCCATTGCGGTGGTGGGTGATGCCCATGCCCCAGGCAAACACCGCGTGCTCGGCCCGGGCGTAGTCGGTGGCCAGGGCTTCGATATCGGTTTGGCTGAGGCCACAGGCGGACGTCAGCGACGCCCAGTCCGTCTGTTCCAGATCCGTACGGTAGGCATCGAAGCCTTCGGTGTGGGCTTCAATAAAAGTGGTATCCAGCGCATGTTGCTCGAGCAGGGCTTTGCCCACGGCTTTAAGCAGAGCGAGGTCCGAGCCAATGTTTGGCTGCACATAGCGGGAGGCGATCCAGGTGCCGCCACTCAACATGGAGCGGGCACTTTTGGGTACGGCAAAGCGCACCAGCCCCGGCTCCCTGGCCGGGTTGATCACAATCACCTGGCCACCGCGTTCGCGGCAGTGCTGCAGCTGGTGCACAAAGCGGGGGTGATTGGAGGCCGGGTTAGCGCCAATCACAAAAATCAGGTCCGCGCCGCCCAGGTCTTCCAGGCTGATGGTGGCCGTGCCGGTGCCGATCACGTTACCCAAGCCCACGCCCGTGGCCTGGTGGCAATAATAGGAGCAATTGTTGACGTTGTTGGTGCCATACAGTCGGGCCAGCAACTGCAACACAAAGCCCGCCTCGTTGGAGGAGCGGCCGGAGGAGTAGAAAAAACTGCGGTTGGGGTCGGTGGCCGCGAACCGCTCGGCGGCCAATGTCAGGGCCTGATCCCAGTCCATGGGCTGGTAGCGATTACTGCCGGCGGGCTTGTACAGCGGCGTGTTCAACCGCCCGAGGTGTTCCAGCTCATGGGCGGAGAGCTCTTTGAAATCATCCAGCGTATGCTCGAACAGCTCGTCGGGGATGGGTGGCTGGATATCCGAGGACTGGGCCTGAATGCTTTTATTGCACACCGAGGGGAACTCATCCAGCTCGTTGGTCATACCCCCGTGCTGGCCGCCCATGCCCAGCCCGCAGGCCTTACAGGTATTGCGTGCCTTGAGTGCCTTGGTGGAGTTGAGCAGCCCGATCCGGCTCAGGGTGCGCAGCGTATACAGCACCTTCTTGGGGCCACCCCCGACAATGGTGATGGGGTCGGCAGAGGTTTCGGAGGCACGCTCGGACATGGCAGACTCTTGGGTTACGAATGGCAACTGACAGACTATGCCGAACCGGCAAGCGAGGCAATACGTTGATTGACGCTAAACACTATCTGATTCACGGGCGGGTCCAGGGCGTTTCCTATCGCGCCAATACCCAACGCAAAGCCCGGGAGCTGGGTCTCACCGGCTGGGTTCGCAACTTGCCCGATGGCCAGGTCGAAGCGCTGGCTCAGGGGGCTCCCGAAACACTGCAAACCTTCGAAACCTGGCTTTGGCAGGGCCCGGCGCTGGCAGAGGTCACTCGGGTGGAGGTCAGCGAGGCCGAGGGCGAGCCGGCCGGTTCAGATTTCATCGTGCGCGACTGATCCGCTGGATCCATTCTCATGGCCAAAGCCCGTAAAAAGCGCGACCTCCCCACCAAAACCTGCCCGGTCTGTGAGCGGCCTTTCACCTGGCGGAAGAAATGGGAGAAGGATTGGGAAAACGTCAAATACTGCTCCGAGCGCTGCCGCCGAACCGGTACCAGGCTCGACGAATCGCGTAGGCCGGATTAGCGAAGCGTAATCCGACAAGAACCCGCTACGGCAACCCAGTAGGTCGGATTAGTGCGCAGCACGTAATCCGACAGATCCCTCCCGATCACGCTCCAGGCCGCTTAAACCGCTTACGCGCCCGATCAATCTCCGGCCGCATACAACACTCGTGGGCATGATCATTCACCAAACCCATCGACTGCATAAACGCATACACCGTGGTCGGCCCGACAAACTTCCAGCCGCGCTTCTTGAGATCTTTTGATAAAGCGACCGACTCCGGCGAGGTGCTCAGCGTCTGCGGATCCACATCCGGTTTCTCCTGGGGCTCAAAACGCCACACGTAGGCCGCTAATGAGCCCTCCTCGGAAACCAATGTTTTGGCCCGCTGCGCGTTATTGATCACCGCCTCGATCTTGCCCCGATGACGAACAATGCCGGCGTCTTCCAATAAACGCTCAACATCCTTCTCGGTAAAGCGGGCCACCTTGTGAAAATCAAAGTTCTTGAACGCCTTGCGGAAGTTGTCCCGCTTGGCCAGAATCGTGCGCCAGCTCAAACCGGACTGGAAGCTCTCCAGGCACAGCTTCTCAAACAGGTGGCGATCGTCATCCACGGGAAAGCCCCACTCCCGATCGTGATACTCAAAAAACTCCGGTGCCGCCTTGCACCAGAAACAGCGCGGCTGGCCATCGGGGCCGGGTACCGTATTGGTCATCGTCATACTCCTTTATTCTCAAATGCATATTGCAGAGGCAGCTGCCGCCGTATTTCGTCCATGATCGCCATAATGTCTACCGTTTCTGCCACGGGAATCACCGGGCTTTCTCTCAGGCCGGCGCGCAGGCAGCGGGCGGCTTCCCGGACCTGAAATATAAAGCCGTTGTCCGCGTTTTCCGTGCGGATGGTCTCTTCGCGGTCGATGGTTCGATCCTTCAAATACTTGACGGTAAAGGCGTCGCTCTGCTGAAACTCCGGGTAGTCAATATAGCCCTTGTCACCAAAGAACAGCGCTTCCTGACGCATCAACAGATTGAAACTGGTGTTTACCGTGGCAATGCAGCCCGAGGGGAAAACGAACTGGTAGGAGGCGATTTCATCGACGCCGGTGTCGCTGAACCGGGCGGTGGCGTGAATGCTGGCGGGCCGTTCGCCCAGCACGTAGCAGAGCATACTGATCGGGTAGATGCCCATATCCAGCGTGACGCCACCGGCCAGTGCCGGATCAAACAGTCGTCCCCGGTAATGCTCCGGGGCAATGCCACCGAAATTGATCGTGGCGACTTTCACTTCGCCAATGGTGTGGTTCCTGATGGCCTCACGCAGCGCTTTCATACTGGGCAAAAACCGGGTCCAGATAGCCTCCATCAGAAAGCAGCTCTTGTCCTTGGCGGCATCCTTCAGACGACGGGCCTGCTCGGCGTTGACGGTAAAGGGCTTTTCGATTACCAGGTGTTTACCGTGCTCCAGTGCCATGAGCGCATTGTCCGCGTGGAAGTTGTGTGTCGTGGCAATATAGATGACGTCAACATCTTCGCGCTCCACCAGCGACTCATAGGTGTCGGCCTCGATGGCATACTCGCGGGCGAACGCTTCGGCTTTTTCCGGGGATTTGGAGGCGACGGAGATCAGCGCGTTGTCCGCCTCCAACTGAATGGCTTCGGCCATTTTATGAGCGATGACACCCGCACCGATAATACCCCAGCGAATCGTCTTGTCTGACACAATAAGTTCTCCTGTTGATGAGCGCTCTCACGGTAACCCATTGCGGGCTGGATCTGAACCGGGATACCGATTATCGTATGCCCTCAATGTTCACCCATGACAAAGAGATACGATTATGCCTCAAGCAGCCGCACGTCACATCCTGGTCGACAGCGAAGCCACCTGTAATGAATTGAAAGCCAAAATCGAAGCCGGTGAGGATTTTGCCAAACTGGCGCAGGATCACTCCAAGTGCCCCTCGGGCCGCAATGGGGGTGACCTGGGCACCTTTGGTCCGGGCCAAATGGTACCGGAGTTCGACAAGGTGGTTTTCAGCGCGCCGGTCAACGAAGTGCAGGGCCCGGTAAAGACCCAGTTCGGTTACCACCTGCTGGAAGTCACTCAGCGCCAGGACTGAGCCTGATCGAATCGTCAGCGGCACCCATGGGGTGCCGTTCCCCTCGCTATCCCCCTTCTGCCCCCAGTCTAAATCCAGTCTGACCCTTAACTCTGGAGGCAAGCGCCCAGCCCGGCAGTGGAATTTAAGTTGACGGATCATCCAAAACAAAGTACTTTGAAAAACAAAGCATAGATGTAATCAGCGGCTATTGAGAAGTGGGCTTACGCCAGAGCGCTGAGAGATGTTTTTACTCTTTTGGCTAATAAGGAGAGCGTGATGACTGAACGTGCACAAAGCGACCTGGCTTACATTCGGGAGCTGATGAGCGAAACCCGCCGGGCGGCCTGTATCAGTGGCGGCTATTTCATAGTTTGGGGCGTCGTGGTGAGCGCGGGGCTCCTGCTGACCTGGTTACAGGTGGTCGGTGTTCTACCCTATGCACCCTACGCGACCTGGGTGCCCTGCATCACCCTGGGCATGCTCGGGAATGTCATTCTGGTGCGCCGGGATAGGCGCGAACCGGTGCAGACCTACGCGGGACGGCTAATTGGCATGGTCTGGGTAGCGCTGGGTATCACCCAGCTGTTGTTCTTTTTTGTGGGGCTGGGGCAAGGGGCCTTGCCAGGCGCCTACCTTCCTGCCGTATTTGGTGGGCTGATTGCCGTGGGCATCTTTCTTACCGGCATACTGGCGGGGCTTGGCTGGTTGCGAAACATGGCCTTTGGCTGGTGGCTTGGGTCTCTGGCAATGTTTATCTGGCCGGGTGAAACCGCCATTTTATTGATGGGTGTCTTGTTGTTGCTGTTCTACGTGCTGCCCGGCGTACTCTTGATTCGGATGCGTCACCATCGGTTGGACGCGGTGGGAGCCTGAGGTGTCGGATTTTGACCATACCCAGATCGACGATCTGATTCACTCGCGCATTCGCTTGGCGGTCATCGCCGTACTGGCCGGCGTTGATAAAGCAGAGTTCACCTTTATCCGCGACCGGGTCAAAACCACTGACGGTAACTTGAGCACTCATTTACGCAAGCTGGAAGGTCGTCGGTACGTGGCAATTGAAAAACGCTTTGACGGCCGCAAACCGGTCACCGAGGTATCTCTGACCGAGTCCGGCCGAGAGGCGTTTGAGCGCTATTTAGCGCACCTCGAGTCAATGCTTGGGGCAGCGCAAGGCAGGGGCCAAAGCTGAAGGCGGTATCATCGACCGCCCGCGGCCAGAAGGACGTCGCGCAAGTGGTCGAACCCGTTGTCTGGTTCTGCCGGAAGCGTTACAGAGCGGGTGCACCGCGCCGCTCAAGCGCCAGCAACCAGGCTTTGCGTTCAACACCGCCGGCATAGCCGGTCAGCTTGCCGTCTTTACCGATAACCCGGTGGCAGGGCACTACAATGGCAATCGGGTTAGCGCCGTTGGCGGCGCCGACGGCCCGGACGGCCTTGAGTCGCTGGATGAGTTTTGCCTGTTCGGCATAGGACCGGGTCTCGCCGTAGGGAATGGTCAGCAGGGCTTGCCAGCAGGCCCGTTGGAAGTCGGTGCCTGCGGCGGCCAATGGCAGGTCGAACGCCCTGCGCTGACCGGCGAAATAGTCACTCAGTTGTTGGCGGGCGAGTCGGGTCAGGGCGTTGTCTGGCTGGGCGGATGCCGTACCGGCATCGATAAAATCGATGTGGGTGATGGCATCGTCACCGCCGAGAATGCGCACCGTGCCGATCGGTGTGTCCAGCAGGCTTTGGTAACGGGCTGTCATAACAGACTCCACAGATAAACGGTCAGATAACTCTGCCAGGGTGAGGCATCCTCGGGCCGCCATCGGCGGCTTTTTTCCCCCAGCGCTTTTTGCACACCAAGATCGGACCCGAGCCAGACATCACTGT
>NZ_DGMV01000008.1:98440-98710 GCF_002388575.1 Marinimicrobium sp. UBA4509 | reverse complement strand
CCGAGCCAGACATCACTGTCGCCCAGGCCCCGCATCCGCGCGTAGTTTACCGTCCAGGGGCCGATGCCGTTGAGCGCGAGCCAATTTTCAGGATCTGCCGCCCGCGTTGGCTGAGTGTTGAACAGCTCCGCCAGGTCAAGCAGGGTCTGGCGCCGGCGACCGTGCATCTTCAGGCTACCGAGGTCTTCACTGGCCAGCATGGCCGGGCTTGGAAACAGCCGGTACTCAGTGTGTTGGCCGGGGATCGGCTGCCCAAACTCGGCGACCACA
>NZ_DGMV01000008.1:66343-98234 GCF_002388575.1 Marinimicrobium sp. UBA4509 | reverse complement strand
GCGGCCGCGACACTGATTTGCTGCCCGAGAATGGCGCGAACGCCGGCTTCAAACGGATCCCATATACCCGGCAGCCGTAAACCCGGCCGCATTGGACCCAGCTGCGCCTGGATCGGCGCCAGGTGAGCATCAATGGTGCTGCTGTCGGCATCCAGGTCCAGCAGTCGACGAATGGTGCGAACCACCGGCAACAGAGCAGTTGGTTGGCTCAGTTCCAGGCTGACCTCGAAGCCAAAGCGCTCGGGCCGGTGCCGGGCGGTAAAACGACCACTGTGCCCGTTGGCCAAGCGAAAGGTCCGGCCGTAGTAGTCATCTCCGCACCACTCCAGGGTATCGATCAGGCGGGTTTTGAGAAAGTCGCGCAGCGCTGGCCAGTCGTAGGGTGGCCGGTAACTGAGCAAGAGGCGGATGCCGGGCTCCGGGTGCTGGCTGTGAGCTTGGCGTCGCAGGGCACTGGGGGTCAGTCGCAGTGCGCTGGCAAAACAGTCATTGAAGCGGCGCACGCTGCCGAAGCCCGAGGCCAGGGCGATTTCAGTAACCGGCAGCCGGGTCTGTTGAAGCAGGCTCTTCGCGAACAGCACCTGTTGATAGAGGCCGTACTGCTTCGGGCTGGTGCCGACGTTTTGCTGAAACAGCCGGCCGAGGTAACGGCTGCTGATGCCGAGCCGGTCGGCGAGGTCAGTCACGCTGCCCGTCAGCAGGGCGCCATCATCAATCAACCGTAGCGCCCGCTCCAGGGTGGTGTCGGTACCTTTCCAGGCCCAGGAGGTCGGGGCGCTATCGGGCCGGCAACGCAGGCAAGGGCGAAACCCGGCGTTGGCGGCGGCAATGGCGCTGTCGAAATAGAGAACGTTCCGCTCTTTCGGCGCCGGAGCCGGGCAAATCGGGCGACAATAAATGCCGGTGGTTTTCACCGCAACGAAAAACCGGCCATCGAAACGATGGTCGCGAGCCAGTCGGGCTTGTCGGTAGTGGCTGTTGGTCACGGTGCCGTCCCCCAGATCAATGAGGACAGTGTACCCCGGAACCGGGGAAAAGCTGGCTGGAAACGGAACTCAATAGGGGGGTTAGCCGACAGGCCAATTGACGCCTGATTCTCTTCGGAATACTGGATTGGTCGGATATACTGGGCGCGCCTGTTCGATAACGACTTTTTATGCTTGAACGTATCGATGAGCATGGAAAGGGATTACTGACAATGGATTACCCAAAGGAGCACGCTGCATGGCAACGGAAAAGGAAAAAGCAATACTGCGCAAGAACCTGGAAAAGTACGAAGGGAAAGTGTCACATATGTACCTGGACTCTAAAGGCTTTGTTACCGTAGGGATCGGACACCTTTTGAGTACAGTGGCGTCGGCTCAGCTTCTAGCCTTCAAAAACAGTAAAAATCTGCCAGCTACTCAAGAAGAAATAAAAGCGGATTACGACAGTGTCAAAAAACAACCCGCCAATCGACTGGCCTCAATGTACAAAAAACATACAAAACTGAGGCTGCCCGACGCTGAAATTGATAAACTGACAAATAAACATATCCAAAGTTTTGAAAGTGAACTGAAAAGAATATACAGTGATTTTGACAGCTTCCCCAGTAAGGCTCGCCTGGCTTTGTTTGACTTGATATTTAATCTCGGAATGACCGAGCTCAATAATAACTGGCCAAACTTCAATGCCGCAGTAAAAGCGAAGGATTGGCAGAAAGCCGCGGACAACTCAAGTCGAAAATCTCCCATATCTGATGCTCGGAATAAATACGTCAAAGACCTCCTGGAAGCGTGTGTGGACGACTCCAAGGAAGCCGCTGGTTCAGGTAATTCAAAGTAATAGGATCACTTCTATGTTTTCTGTCAAAGGCAAAGACATCGCTCCGGCGGTGGTTCTAGCACTTTTTCTATCTTTATTGGTAGGCTGTTCGCGGGGTGGAGCTGAAGAGAAACGCGCATATCCCGTCCTGTGGTACTCTGGTTTCAAGCTGCCGGAGCTCTTGGCTGAACACGTGGATGTTGAGCGAAGAGACCAACTATCCGGGCTGCTAAGCAAGAATTGGTATGCTTCGATTGACGTAACCAAAACTCGCGGTGAAGGAGAAGAAACCTTTTCAAATTGCGAGGAGTACCTTCAAGGTGTCACCCCAGAGACCCGTACTGTGCGTGAGCACGAAATGAACGCCTTTGTTGAGTTGGGTGTCATGTGTCGGGCGACGGAACTTCTAAGGGACGCAGACCGGTCTAGTATCTCCTATATTCCAGAGCCAATTCTAACCGACTCTAGTCCGGACGATTTTCCTTCGGATTTGGCATTTGAAACGTCGAAGACGGAGTCCGAAGAGAGTCGACGCGACCCGGAAGTTAAGTATTGGAGTGATATCAATGAAATTCGAAACGTGGACGTCATTTCTCCACAGGTTGTAGATTTTTATACTACGGGAGGCTTGCAGCGACTGGAGCTGGTCGGTCGTGGGGATTTTGACGGCGATGGAGTCGAGGACGTCCTTATTTCTTCCCGGGATTCCGTGGATGGAGGAAGTTATCAACATCTGAGGCTTTTTGTCCTATCAGTTGACGCAGAGGGAGACTGGCGGACAATAAGGAGCTACCAGTAGATTGATCAGTTGCCCAATGCTGGGTTGAGTTCTCTGCTAGCGTTGGTCACCCACGACCTATTTCACACGGTTGTCACCTACCTGGAATATTGCTGTCATATTCTCCCTTCATTATTTCCCCTTCAAAGATTATTGCGCCAGAAGTGATCTATTTCGTTATAAGGGGGTTTTATGAACGTTCGCCAATTGCCGTTGGCCATCGCCGTTACCGCGCTGTCAGCTGGCAGCACTTCTTTTGTTCAGGCACAGCAGCCTGTGTTGCAAGAGGAGTTGATCGTTACCGGTCAGCGCGAAGCGCGCAACGAAGCCATTGACCTGTACCGCGACTCGGACAGCATTACCAATTTTATCGCCTCCGACGCCATGGGTCAGTTTGTGGACCAGAACGTGGCCGAGTCCCTGCAGCGCCTGCCGGGTGTGTCCATCTCCCGTGACCAGGGCGAAGGTCGCTTTGTAAGCGTGCGCGGTGTGAGTGCGGGGCTGAGTTCGGTGTCCATTAACGGTATGCGCATCGGTACTCCGGAAGACGGCTCCCGCGCGGTGCCGCTGGATGTGATTCCCACCGGCTCCGTTGAGCTGATCGAAATCACCAAGGTGCCCACACCGGATATGCCCGGCGATGCCATTGGCGGTGCGGTGAATGTGAAGTCCGGGTCCGCATTCGACTATGACGGCGACACTTTCCGTTACCGTGCCGAGGGGTCTTACAACGAGCTGAGCGAAAAGACCAGCCCCAAACTGCAGGCCAACTACACCGACGTGGTGAATGCCTTTGGAGGCTCTGAGAATTTCGGTATTTCCCTCGGCGCGAACTTTCTGGACCGCGAGTTCCAGTAAGACAATATTGAAGCCGCCTATTACGAAAACGATGATCTCGGCGAGACTGTCAAGGCCCTGCAGGAAGTCCAGCTGCGTAAGTACTACGTCAACCGCGAGCGTATCGGTGCCAACGTCAACCTGGAATATCGCCCGGATGACACCAGCCGCTACTACATGAATACCGTGTTCAGCCGTTTCAGCGATGCCGAAACCCGTCAGCGTAGCATCTATGTATTTGAAGACGGCACACTGGCCGATTTCGATGGTAACAACGGTACCTTTGAAGACATCGCCGAGGACGGCTTCCGTCGACGCATCCGTTTCCGTACCAAAGAACAGGACACCACGGCGCTGGCGTTGGGTGGCGAACACATCATGGAATCCATGGAGCTGGATTATCAACTGGGTTACTCGGTAACTCGCGAGAAGGTGCCCGATGAAACCGAAGGACGGTTTGAGTACCAGACGCAAGCGCTCGACGGTGAATTTACCATCGGCCAGGGTATTCCTTCCTTCCGTATTCTGAACCAGGGCGCCGAAGATATCAGCCACCTGAATCACGCCGAGTACCTGCTGGATCGCGTGGTACTGGAGCCGAAATTCATCGACGATGACGACCTGAATTTCTCGGCCAACGCTCTGTTCCGTGATGCCTTTGGTCAGCGCAACTTCTCTCTGAAGACCGGTATCGATTTCCGGGCCAAAAGCAAAGATGTCGACGTCAATGAAATCGAGCTGCGCGATGTGCCGGAACTGGGCCTTGAGCCCTACACCATCGGCGCGCCGGACTACCCCTTCGCCAATCTCGGGGAGGGAATCAGTGAATCAATGTTCCTGAGCGATTTCTATGCCGACCGCGATGCATTCCAGATTCGCCCGCAGGATGAGGACGAAGCGCGCGAATTGCAGCAGGCCGAAGATTTTGTCGCCGATGAAGATGTGCTCGCCGGCTACCTGATGGGCACCTGGCAGGCCGATAACTGGCAGTTGATCGCCGGGGCGCGAGTGGAGTACACCGACTACAGCGCCACGGGCAATCAGTTGGAATTTGATGAGAACGGCGATCTGTCGATCACCAGCCGCTCTGTCGAGTCCGATTACTCCAATGTACTGCCGGGACTGCACTACCGCTACAACCTGAGCGACGACATGGTGCTGCGTGCGGCCTGGAGCACCACCATCGCCCGTCCCAGCTTTTCTGATATCTCCCCGCGTTTTTCCATCAACCGGGAAGACCTGGAAATCGATGCCGGCAACCCCGAGCTGGACCCCTACCAGTCCACCAACTTTGACATCATGTTTGACTGGTACCGCGATGGCGGTGTGCTGTCGGCCGGTATTTTCCACAAGGATATCGACGATTACATCGCCGAGTTCACCACCACCAATAACGCCGAGTTTGCCGGTTACGAAGTGACCACACCGGTCAATGGCACCGACGCCTCGGTGACCGGGGTGGAGTTCAACCTGGAAGAGCAACTGGGCGCCTTCCTGGTCGGCGGTAACCTGACTTTCCTGGATACTGAGTTGTCGCTGGAGCAGCGGGACGGGGAAACCTTTGCTCTGCCTGAGTCGGCCGAGCAGTCCGGTAACCTGTATGTCGGTTACGAGATGGGCCGCTTCAGTACGCGCCTGAGTATTTCTCACCGTGATGAGTATCTGAGTGAGGTGGGTGACAGTCAGGCGTTTGATATTTATGTGGCGCCGCACACCCAGGTGGACCTGACGGCGTCGTATCGCCTGGCGGAAGGTCTGGACCTGGTGTTTGAGTTGGTGAATATCAATGACGAACCGTTGGAGTTGTATCAGGGGTCGGAGGGTTACACCTACCAGTTGGAAGAGTACGGTCGGACCGCGTCGTTTGGGGTTAAGGGGAGTTTTTAATCCGGGGGAAAGTGGTCGGGTTGGGTAACGGCGGATGTGGGCTTAATACCGCTGCGCTCGGCCCCTACGCGACCTGCCGTGGTGGATCGGTCCGACGCCTCGGAGGGCAAAGCCCGCATCCGCCGTAAACTCACCCAACGACACCACCAAACAAAAAACGGCACCCTCGGGCGCCGTTTTTTATGCGTGCTTCCCAGGCTATTTCTTAAGCCCCTTCACTCTCCACCGCATTCCGATACCCATCGGCATCCAGAGCATCGTCCAGCTCCGAGGTGTCGGTCGGTTGCACGCGGAAGAACCAACCATCGTCGTAGGGCGAACCATTCACGGTTTCCGGTGAATCTTCCAGCGCGTCATTGATGGCGATCACTTCGCCACTGACCGGCGAGTAAATGTCCGAGGCGGCTTTCACCGATTCCACCACGCCGGCTTCCTCGCCCTTGCTGACGGTGCTGCCCACTTCCGGCAGTTCCACAAACACCACATCACCCAGGCTGTCCTGGGCGTGATCGCTGATGCCGATGGTGACGGTGCCATCTTCTTCCAGCCGAGCCCACTCGTGGCTGGGCAGGTATTTCAGTTCGTTGCGAATCTCGCTCATGGCTCGCTTTCCTGTGGTCAGTTGAATAAAATTTAAATAAGGGCTTTGCCGTTGCGGACAAACGCCGGTTTGGTGACCGACACGGTCACCCACTTGCCGCGCAGTTCCACTTCGCACTGCTCGCCCACCTCGATGGGCACCCGGGCCAGGGCAATGCTGTGGCCCAGGGTCGGGGAGAAACTGCCGCTGGTGATGATGCCTTCGCGCTCACTTCTGGAAACGCGGACACGCTGACCGGCACGCAGTACACCGCGCGCGGTCATACTCAGGCCCACCAGCTTGTCCTGCACACCGGTCGCCTTCTGGTCGGTCAGCGCCTGACGGCCGACAAAGTCCCGCTGCTCCGGTACCCAGGCGATGGTCCAGCCCATATTGGCCACCAGCGGCGAGGTCTGCTCGTCCATCTCGTGACCGTACAGATTCATGCCCGCTTCCAGGCGCAGAGTGTCCCGCGCGCCCAGGCCGCAGGGCGCTACCCCGGCCTCAGCCAGGGCTTTCCATAAGGCTTCCGCCTGCTCGCCAGGCAACACGATTTCCAGTCCGTCTTCACCGGTATAGCCGGTTCGGCCGATAAACCAGTCGTCCGCCTCATAGGCCTGAAAGAGGCTCAGTTGCTCAATGCCTTCGGCGTACTGGGGCAACACTTGAGTCACCCGGGCAATCGCCTCGGGGCCCTGAACCGCAATCATCGCCAGGTGAGGGCGCTCATCGATTTCGACATCGTAATCCTGACCGACCTCGCGCATCCAGGCCAGATCTTTCTCCCGGGTGGCACAGTTCACCACCAGGCGGTAGTGACCCTCGCGCAGAAAGTGCCCCTCCCGATTGTAGACAATCAGGTCATCGACCACGCAACCCTCGTGATTGAGCATACCGCTGTACAGGGCCTTGCCGGGCTTGCCGTCGAGCTTGGCGACATCGTTGGCCAACAGGTACTGCAGGTAGGGTTTGGCGTGGGTGCCGCAGACGTCCACCACGGTCATGTGGGACACATCGAACATGCCGGCGGCCCGCCGCACCTGGTGGTGCTCTTCCATTTGCGAGCCGTAGTTCAGCGGCATGTCCCAGCCGCCAAAATCAACGATTTTCCCACCCATGGCGACATGGGTGTCATACAAAGGGGTGCGGTTGCCCATAGTGTGCTGGTCCAGAACGTGGGATCGGGCGGAAGCCGTAGCTCCCGTAAGACCGGTAAAAGGCCGCTATTTTAGCGGCCCGGGGGCGTTTTAACCAGTGGTGACTCGTTGGCCGGTCAGGGTTTCGGGCCGGAACCGGAGCTGAGGGTGGTGGCGGTGCGCGCTGGCAGCCGACTCTGGCGGATCATCAACATCACGGGCGCGATACTCAGGATTACCAGGGTCAGGGCCGGCAGGGCGGCCCGGCGCCACTGGCCCTCGCCGGTGAGCTCGTAAATGCGCACCGCCAGGGTGTCCCAACCGAAGGGGCGCAACAGTAGGGTGGCGGGCATCTCTTTCATGGTGTCCACCAGAACCAGCAGCGCCGCGGTCAGTAATCCGGGCGTCAGCAGAGGCAGGTACACCCGCAGCAACACCCGCCACTGATTGGCGCCCAGACTGTGGGCGGCCTCCTGGTAACTGGGGCGAATGCGCTCCAGGCTCGACTGCACCGGGCCAAACGCTACCGAGAAAAAGCGGATGGCGTAGGCGAGAATCAGTGCCAGCAGGGTGCCCACCAACAACTGTTGGGTCTCCAGGCCCAGCAATGCCTGGACGCGGTTGATGATTTCCCGGTCAATAAACGCAAAACCGATCATGATACCCACCGCGAGCACCGAGCCGGGCAGGGCGTAGCCCAGACTGGCCAGGCGCACCGCGCCACTGACTTGATGCTTGCCCAGCAGGCGCTGGCCGTAGGCCACCAGCAACGCGAGCAGAGTGGTGGCCAGCGCTGCGACACCGCCGAGAATGAAGGTGTGGCGAATCAGGCTCCAGTAGCGGTTGTCCAGGGCGGCGGCGCCTTCGGCCCAGGTCCACAGGGCCAGTTGGCCAATGGGGATGGCAAAGGCCACCACAAACACCGTAATGCAGTAGCCACTGGCCAGCCAGGCCTGGGCGCCCTTGAGAGGGTAGCGCTGGGTTTCCCGGCGCGGAGTCTGGTGGAAGCGGCTGCGGCCCCGGCCTTTCTGTTCGGCGAATAACGCCAGGGCGACAAACAGCAGAAGTAACGAGGCGAGCTGGGCGGCGGCGGTCAGGTTGAAAAAGCCAAACCAGGACTTGTAGATGGCGGTGGTGAAAGTGTCGTAGTTGAACACCGCCACCGCACCGAAATCCGCCAGAGTTTCCATCAGCGCCAGGGAAATGCCCACCGCAATGGCTGGCCGGGCCATGGGCAGGGCGACCCGCCAGAAGGCGCCCCAGGGGCCTTCGCCAAGCAGCCGGGCAGCGTCGGTCAGGCCGCGGCCC
Organism: Marinimicrobium sp. UBA4509; assembly: GCF_002388575.1. Classification (NCBI taxonomy): domain Bacteria; kingdom Pseudomonadati; phylum Pseudomonadota; class Gammaproteobacteria; order Cellvibrionales; family Cellvibrionaceae; genus Marinimicrobium; species Marinimicrobium sp. UBA4509. The sequence goes on along the minus strand of NZ_DGMV01000008.1, from coordinate 89,905 downwards.
TGAGCGATAAAGGCACTGCGGGCGAGCATGTAGACATAGGGGTAGAGAACGCAGGTCATGATGAACACGACCCCGAGCGGGCCCCGCACCGGCAGGAAGGCGACGTCCGGGCCGAGCCAGGCACGCCAGAGGCTCTGAATCGGTCCGGCGTAATCGGTGATCGCCAGAAACACAAAGGCGACCACATAGGTGGGGACCGCCAGAGGCAGCATCAGCGCCCAATCCAGCCAGCGTCGGCCGGGAAAGTCACAGACCGCCACCAGCCAGGCGAGACTGACGCCCAGCAGGAGCGTCCAGAGCCCGACCCCCACCACCAGAATCAGGGTGTTTTCCAGTAGCCGCCCGAGCTGGGTCTGAATCAGGTGCTGCCAGATATCCGTCTGTGCATCCCCCCAGCTCAGGACGATCACACTCACCGGCATTAGCACCAGTACCGCCATGAACCAGACGGGCAGGTGCCATAGGCGGGCCTGCCAGTAATGGCGGCGGCGTTCGCGCTGAATCACGCTGTGAGTCATGGCTGGATTGGTCAATCGAGGACCCTGAAGCACGGGTTTAAAAACAACAACGGGAGCCGGCCCGGTCAGGCCGACTCCCGATACGACGGTACCTGCGGGTACCGATTACCGATAGCCGGCGCGATCCATCAACTTGATGGCATCGCTTTGCAGGCGACCGGCGGATTCTACATTGACCGAGTCCGCTTTGAAATCGCCCCAGGCGGCGACGAAGTCAGAGGGCTCGACGCTACCGTTGGCGGGGTACTCCTGATTGGCCTCGGCAAATTGCTCCTGGGCTTCCGGGCTGGACAGCCACTCGAGCAGGGCCTGAGCCGCTTCGGGTTGTTTGGCGTGCTTGGTCAGGCCGGCGCCGGAGACGTTGACGTGCACCCCGCGACCGTCCTGGTTGGGCCAGAAGATGGCCAGTTTCACCTCCGGATTCTCTTTCTGAAGGCGGCCGAAGTAATAGGTGTTGACCAGGGTGACATCACACTGACCCGCCAGCACCGCTTCCATGGCCGAGGTGTCGTTGGAGTGCGGAGCGGTGGCCAGGTTGTCCACCCAGCCGGAAACGATCTCTTCCGTCGTCTCTTCTCCCAGGGTGTTGATCATGGTGGCGACCAGAGACTGATTGTATACCTTCTTGGCGGTTCGCAGGCACAGGCGGCCCTGCCATTGATCATCGGCCAGCGCCTCGTAGGTGCTCAGCTCGCTGGGGTCAACCCGCTCGGTGGAGTAGACGATGGTGCGGGCACGCACCGACAGGCCGAACCAGTCGTTGTTGTCCGCCTGCAGATGGTCGGGAATATTGCGTTCCAGCACTTCGGATTCAACCGGCTGGAACAGGCCTTCCTGGGAAGCCTGCCAGAGGTTGCCCGCATCCACGGTCAGCAGCAGGTCCGCCGGGGTATTGCTGCCTTCGGCCTTCAGCCGCTGGATCAGGGCACCGGCGCTGTCGGTAATGAAGCGGACCTTCACACCGGTTTCCTCGGTATAGCGCTCGAAAATCGGCTGGATCAGGTGTTCGGCGCGGGCCGAATACACCGTGACGGTGGGTTTGGCCTCGGTCTGCTCGGCCTGGCCTTGTTCGCCGGAGTCGCTGCAGGCGGCCAGTAACAGGCCGGTGGTTCCAGCCAGCAGGCCGCCAATCAAAGTGCGGGTCAGTTGTTTCATAAAGAAGCCACCTAATGTGCAGAGAATGCTGATATACAAACAGGAAGTGTAACGCTGCCTAAGATGATAAGTATTCTTATTTACAGAAGCAAACGCTTTCTTAACGTTTTTAACCCGCGAAGTGGTCCTTGAGACGTCTACACTTGGGCTGCTTCCGCTTTGGGCTTACACTGAGCCCTTTTCCATCACTATTTCCGCCAAAGTGCGACAGGGGAGTGCCGGGTGAAACTGTTAAGACGTCTGCTCAAGGTTCTGGTAGCGCTGGTGCTGTTGATTGTGATCGCAGCAGTCGCATTGGTGTTTGTGTTCGACCCCAACATGTTCAAACCACGCCTCGAGAGCCTGGCCCAGGAGCAGGGGGTTGCGCTGGAGATCAACGGCAATCTGGGCTGGCAGTTATGGCCCGCCCTGGGGGTGGAGGTCAACGATATCCGGGTCGCCGCGGTGAGCGCGCCGGATGACGCCATTGCGGAGCTCAACCAGGCCAGCCTGCGCCTGGCCATTCGCCCGCTGTTGCAGGGCGAAGTGTCGGTGCACCACATTCTCATTGATGGTGCGGCGCTGGACCTGATAGTGGACGAGCAGGGGCAGGGCAACTGGGAAGCGCTGCTGCCGGAGGAGAGTACTCCGGAGCAGCCCGCGCCGGAACCCGCAACCGCCAGTGAAGCCGAGTCCGGCAAGGCGCTGCAACTGGCTGTGGAGCAGATCACCCTGAGCAATGCCTCACTGCACTATCGCGACCTCGGGACCGGGCAGGACCTCACCCTCTCGCCGCTGAACGTGGGCATTACCGGCTTCAACCTGCAGGGCCAGCCGTTCAATCTCGCCCTGGGCTGGGAAGCGTCCATTGAAGATCCGGCCACGCTCGGCAATGAACCACTGGCGGTGGCGGGAGAACTGGATGGGCGGATCACTCTGGCGCAGGACTTTTCTCATTTGGAGCTGAGCAACGGCCGTTTGCGGGTCGAGTTGGCTCGGGCCGGCGCCTCCGACGATATTCGCCTGACCATCAACGCCCGCGTGGATGAGCTGCTGACCAGTCCGCGTTATCAGAGCGACCTGACCCTGGAGCCGTTCAGCCCGAAGGCGCTGATGGCGGTACTGTCCTTACCAGCGCCAGAACTGGCGGACCCGGAGGCTCTGTCCCGGGTTGCGGTGAGCGCCCGGGTCGAAGGCACTACCGAGCAGGTATCGGTCGATCCGCTGCGCCTGGAATTGGATGAAACCACCATTGAAGGGCGGGCGGCGATCACCGATCTGTCGCAAATGGCTCTGAACGTCGCACTGACGGGCGACCGGATCAATATCGACCATTACCTGCCGCCTCCGTCCGAGGAAGCGGTGGAGGAAGAAACCGGGAGCACCGGAGACGAGCCCCTGATCCCACTTGAGCTGATCCGCTCACTGGATGTCGCCTTTGGTCTGGATTTCGGCGCCCTGACGGTCAAGGACCTGGAAATGCAGGACCTGAGCGTGCGCCTGCTGGCTCGCGACGGCGTGGTCAATCTGGAACGGGCCACGCTCAACGCCTACCAGGGCCGGCTCGATGCCAATGCCCGCCTGGACGGTACCGGTGAAACAGCAGTGGTGGATCTGGTGGCGGACCTGAGCGGGCTGGAACTCGGCCCTCTTCTGACCGCCCTGGAGTTTGATGAAAAGCTGCAACTGACCGGCGCATTGAACGCCGATGTGGCCGCGGATACCCGGGGCCTGACCCTGAATGAACTCACCTCGGCGTTGGATGCGCAGGCCGCCTTCTCCGGCGCTCAAGTGCGGCTCGCGCCGCTGAACGTCGAGCAGAAGTTCTGCGAAATCGTCAACCGGGTGACGCAGGCGCAAGCCGATCCGCAGAAAGCCTGGGCGGATTACACCGAAATGAAAGCCCTGTCCGGCAAAGTTACCATCCAGGATCAGGTGATTCGTCTGGAATACCTGCAGGCCGGAGTGGAGCGCCTGACCCTTGGGGCCCAGGGTAAACTGGACATGAAACAGGCGCTGTACGACTTTACCCTGCCCATGCGCCTGGGCAGTGAGAGCACCAGTGAAGGGGGCTGTCAGGTCACCAGCAATTACTGGCTGGACCGGAGCCTGTCGCTGCTGCGCTGCCGGGGTTCACTGGATGACCTCAACCCACTTGGCGACTGTGGGCTCGACAGCGACGGAGTGCAGTCCCTGATCAAGGACTTCGCCGCCTACAAACTAAAAGAGCAGCACGGCGAGCGCATTGAAGCGGAAAAGGCCCGCGCCCAGCAAAAAGTGGACGAGGAGAAAGCCCGCGCCCGGGAGAAGCTCGATGAGGAAAAACGCGAGCTTGAAGACCGGGTACGCGAGCGTCTGCTGGGTGGCGACGATGAAGAGGCGACCGATGAGTCCGGCGAGTCCGAACCGAGTGCGGAAGAGCGGCTGAAAGATCTGTTCCGCCGCTGATGGTCGCGACGGTGTGTGTGGTACCCGACTGAAGTGAAACGAGCCGTAAATGAGTGATACCCCCTTTGCCCGTGCCGTGCTGCGTTGGTTTGATCGTCACGGGCGCAAGCATCTGCCGTGGCAGCAGAACATCAATGCCTACCGGGTCTGGTTGTCGGAGATCATGCTCCAGCAGACCCAGGTGACCACGGTCATTCCCTATTTCGAACGATTCATGGAGCGCTTTCCCACGGTCGAGGCACTGGCTGAAGCCCCCGTAGATGAAGTGCTGCACCTGTGGACCGGACTGGGCTATTACGCCCGGGCACGCAACCTGCACCGCTGCGCCCAGCAGGTGGTGAGCGAGCATGGCGGTGCCTTCCCCCGCAGTGTCGAGGCGCTGAGCGATCTGCCGGGTATTGGCCGGTCCACCGCCGGCGCCATTGCCAGCATTGCCTATGGTGAACACGCGGCGATTCTCGATGGCAACGTCAAACGGGTGCTGGCCCGTCACTATGCGGTACCGGGTTGGCCGGGCCAGACCGCGGTGCAGAATGCCCTCTGGGAGTACGCCGAGGTCAATACGCCAAAACGTCGGGTGGGGGATTACACCCAGGCCATGATGGATCTGGGGGCGACCCTGTGCACCCGCACCCGCCCGCAGTGCGACCAGTGCCCGGTGAATGACAGCTGCATCGCCCGGGCCCAGGGTAATCCCACCGATTATCCGGGCAAGAAACCGAAAAAAGACAAACCGGTCAAAGCCGTGCAGTTCCTGATGTTGCGCAACCCCGCGGGGGATATACTGTTGCAGCAGCGCCCACCCCAGGGCATCTGGGGTGGCCTCTGGGGGTTCCCGGAGCTGGCGCGGGAGAAAGACGCACAGGTTCATGTGCAGGACCACTATGGCGAAGTCGTCGATCGGGAAATCTGGGACAGCTATCGGCACACCTTCAGCCATTATCACCTGGATATCACCCCGGTGCTGTTGCAGCTGGCGCGGGAGCCGGACAGGGTGGGCGAGCGGGCTCAGACCTGGTATCGGCTCGATCGGCCCGAAGCACTGGGGTTGGCCGCGCCGGTCAAAAAGCTGTTACAGCAATTGGCGGAGCTGGACCCGCGCGCCCTGACCGCGGCGGAATAAATACCACAGGAGATTCAGATGAAAACGATAATAATGACCGCTTTGAGCACCCTGTTTGGGCTGACATCGCTGGCGGCATCGGCAACGGAATTTGAGCCCTTTCAGACCTACACCCGGCCGGCCCTGCCGTTGAACGGGGAGTGGAAAATTATCGTCGACCCCTATGAAAACGGCTATTACAACTATCGCTACGAGCCGTTTGACCAGATGGACAATCCGCCGCGCAGTGCCTATTTTCGTGATGCCAAACCGCGCCACTCCGGCGAACTGATCGAATATGACTTTGACGCCTCCGAGAGCCTGACTGTGCCGGGGGACTGGAATACCCAGAAAGAAAAACTGTATTACTACGAAGGCTCCATCTGGTATCGCAAACTGTTCAATGCGCCCACGACCGAAGGCAAGCAGCGCACGTTCCTGCATTTTTCCGCAGCGAATTATCGCGCCGATGTGTACCTCAATGGCGAAAAGCTCGGGCACCACGTCGGCGGTTTTACCCCGTTCTATTTTGAAACCACCGGCAAGCTGAAGCCCCAGAACAACTCTCTGGTGGTGAAGGTGGATAACAGACGCGAGCGTGACGGTGTGCCCACTCTTAACACCGACTGGTGGAACTATGGCGGCATCACCCGAAGTGTGCGCCTGCTGGTGACTCCCGAAGTGTTCGTGCGGGATTACAAAATTCAGCTCAATGACCACAAAACCGGGGAGCTGTCCGGCTACGCGGTGGTCGATGGTGCCGGCGCCGGTCGGGAAGTGCGCCTGACTCTGCCGCAACTCAACATCGATGTCCGGGCCACCACCAACGCCGAGGGTATTGCGACCTTCAGCGCTCAAGCTGTGGGTGCCCAGCTGTGGTCGCCGGACAGCCCGCGCATGTATCAGGTCATTGTGCGCACGGGCAACGACCGGCTGGATGACGAAGTGGGGCTGCGCACCATTGAAGCCGAGGGCAAACAGTTGCTGTTGAACGGCAAACCGGTTTTCCTGCGGGGTATTTCCCTGCATGAAGAATACGCCGTGGACGGCGGTGGTCGCGTCACCTCCGTGGAAGAAGCCCGCAAGCAGCTGCAGTGGGCGCGCGACCTGAATGCCAACTTTGTGCGCCTGGCACATTACCCGCACAACGAACACATTGTCCGTCTGGCAGACCAACTGGGCGTCATGCTCTGGTCGGAAATTCCGGTGTACTGGACCATCAACTGGGACAGCGAAGAGACCTACCAGAATGCCCAGGCGCAACTGGAAGAAATGATCGGACGGGACAAAAACCGCGCCTCGATCATCATCTGGTCACTGGCCAATGAAACGCCGGTGAGTGAGGCGCGCAATCGGTTCCTGACCCGTCTGGCCGACCGGGCCCGTTCCCTGGACAGTAGCCGCTTGATCAGCGCCGCCATGGAAAAGCACTACGACCCCGAGAATCCCGAGCGTGCCATCGTGGAGGATCCCCTGGCGGAGTTGATGGACATTGTCAGCTTCAATCAATACATCGGCTGGTACGATGGATTACACGAAAAAGCCGAGCGGGTCACTTGGCACATACCCTACGACAAGCCGGTGTTTATCAGCGAGTTCGGAGCCGGTGCCAAGCAGGGCCTGCAGGGCGACTCCAACACCCTCTGGACCGAGGCCTATCAGGCCGAGTTGTACCGCAAAACCCTGGCTATGCTCGACAAGATCGATGGTTTTGTCGGTACCTCACCCTGGATTCTGGCGGATTTCCGCTCGCCGCGTCGTACGCTGCCGGGAGTTCAGGACGACTTCAACCGCAAGGGCCTGCTGTCCGAAACCGGCGTACCCAAGGAGGCCTTTGGCGTGCTCCGCGAATACTATCGTCAGCGCGCTCTGGAGCGGGTCACTGTGGAAAAGGCCGAACAGAGTGAGTAGTATCCCGGCCACATTGAAGGCTTAGGAGGCACGCCGTATGTCCCGCACCGTATTCTGTCGCAAGTACCAACGTGAGCTGGAGGGCCTGGAGCGTCCTCCACTGCCCGGCCCCAAAGGGCAGGACATCTATGACAACATCTCCCGCCAGGCCTGGCAGGAGTGGCTGGCGCATCAGACCATGCTGATCAATGAAAAGCATCTGAATCTGATGGACATGGGTTCGCGCACTTACCTGAGCGAGCAGATGGACAAGTTTCTCTCCGGGGACGATTACGACAAGGCCGAAGGCTACGTCCCACCCAGTGACACCGACGGCGCATCCTGACGGACGCCCCCGATGGCCAGCGCCATTCGCACCCTGTTGATCATCAACCCCGGCAGCCGTCGGGGTTCCGAGGCGACGCTCGATGAAGGGGTCGAGCGCCTGCGCAGCGCCGGATTTGAGGTGGAGCTCTACCTCTCAAAGGGGCCGGAACAAAGCCGCCGGGCGGTGCGCGAGCGCCGCGAGCAACTGGATCTGGTCATCATGGCCGGGGGCGACGGCACCATCAGCTCCATGGCCCAGACCCTGTATGAATGCCAACTGCCGCTGGCGATCCTACCGCTCGGTACCGCCAACGACCTAGCCCGCACCCTGGGGGTGCCTCAGGAGCTGAACGCCGCCTTTGACGTCATTGCCGCCAACCCGCGTCGCCGAATCGATCTGGGCGTGGTCAACGACCAGTATTTTTTCAATGTGGCGAACCTTGGCCTGGGGGTGCAGGTCACAGAAGAGCTGACCGATGAGGTCAAGAAACAGTGGGGCGTGTTCAGTTACCTCAGAGCGTTCTTCGCCGCGCTGCTGCGCCGTCGTCAGTTCCGCGTCCGACTGACCGTCGATGGCCAGCGCCAGAAACTGCGCTCCATCCAACTGGCGGTGGGCAACGGCCGTTACTACGGTGGCGGTAACGTGGTCCGGGATTGCGCCAGCATTGACGATGGCCTGCTGTCGCTGTACAGCGTACGTCCCCTGGGCGTCTGGGAGCTTCTGACGCTGGCGCCGCTGCTGCGCGAAGGCCAGTATGACCTGGACCACCGGGTCGTGACCGCGCGGGGTCAGCGGATCGAGATAGAGACCCGTCCGACCGGTATGTCGATACACGCGGACGGCGAGCCGGTAACCGCCACGCCGGCACAGTTCCACTGTATCCCCGGTGCGCTGGAAGTGGTGGCACCGGAGAACAATGCTTTTGAAACCGACAGGCCAATGCTATGAATCTGCTCAGAACCGATCTGCAAACCGCCCTGCAAAACCTGCACGTTGGGGTACAGGAAAGCGCGGACAACCTGCGCGACCTGGCGGAGTTCATTGACGATGATGACGTGGCGGCCCTGTTTTCAAGCCTGGCCGATGCCCGCGACAGTCTGTCCGACGGCCTGGCCGACGCCATCCGCGACGCCGGCGACCTGCCGGCGGCCCCGAACAGCGAAAAAGAAGCCGGTGAACACCTGATCCACCGCATCAGGGCCCTGTTCTCCGCGGACCAGACCGTCAGCCTGATTCGCCAGTGCCTGGAGGCGGAAGAACACCTGCATCAGGTACTGACCGTCTGCGACGCCCTGAACCCCGAGGCGCCTTATCCCCACTGGCGGGAAAAAGTGAGTGCCCACTTGGACGAAAGCCGTGCTCAACTGGAGCAGTGCCTGAAAAAACATGGCGGTTAGGCATCAGTCCTCAGGAATTTGCCAACCCCTCTTGACTCATTGAGCCTGAAACGGTTTAATACGCGCCTCTTGTCGCCGAGCCCCCGGGGCTGGCAGACCAAGACAAGAAAAGCCCGGATAGCTCAGTCGGTAGAGCAGTGGATTGAAAATCCTCGTGTCGGTGGTTCGATTCCGCCTCCGGGCACCATACAAAACCCCTCGCCTGCAAAGGCGGGGGTTTTTTTATGGTGCCAGGTGGCTGGATGAGAGCCACCGCCTGGTTCGACAAAATTGTCTGGAACAATTTTGGACGCCCGAAGGGCGGGCCGCAGGCCGAGCCCCATGGATGGGGCGAGCATTCCGCCTCCGGGCACCATACTTTGAAAAAACCCCGTTAGCCCCCATGGCTGCGGGGTTTTTTTTATGCCCAGCCATCCAAAAAGTCTTGACGCCGGCTGTAGAACAGATACTATGGGTCCTGCTAGAAAGCTTGTTTTATATTTATGCACAACCATTTCGATTCCTGCCTGTAGCAAGTCGTCCTGTCCGTCATAAGTAATAGCACCATTTCCAGCACAACCGACCCTCGGGTCATCTACACATTTTGATTGATTAAGGTAAGACTATGTCTACAGTTACTGGTACCGTTAAGTGGTTCAACGAAGCAAAAGGTTTTGGTTTTATTGAGCAGGAGTCCGGTCCGGACGTTTTCGCTCACTTCAGCGCCATTCAGGGCACTGGCTTCAAAACCCTGGCCGAAGGCCAGAAAGTAAGCTTCACCGTGACTCAGGGCCAGAAAGGTCCTCAGGCGGAAAACATCCAGCCTATGTAAGCGATTGTCGCTTCGTTAGGTCGCTTGCCCCTCGAGGCAAGCAACGAGAAACGGCGCTCCTCGGGGCGCCGTTTTTTTATGCCCGGTGTTCATGGCTTTGCCGCCGGATTTGCTACACTGCGCCCATTACCGATGCCCGCGTCGGGCGTAAGATCAGGACACCACCATGCTGGAAACCATTGGTATCAACCCCGCCGAACTGGCCGCCTCGGAAACGCTGCTGAAGCTGCTGATCAGCACAGCGTTGCTGATCACCGTGGTGGTGGTAGTGCGGGCGCTGTCCGCCCGCTACATCCGCCGCAACGTCGCCTCCATGGAGTTGCGCCGCCGCTGGCTGGTGCACTCGCGTAACGGCCTGCTGCTGTTCATGCTGCTGGGGTTGATCATCATCTGGGGGGAAGAGCTGCGCACCCTGGCACTGTCGGTGGTGGCCATCGCCGTGGCGTTTGTGGTGGCCACCAAGGAGCTGATTCTGTGTGTGACCGGCTCCATTCTCAAAGCCGGGGCTGGGTCCTTCAACATCGGGGACCGCATTCAGGTGAAGGACTTTCGCGGCGATGTGATCGACCAGAGTCTGCTCGCGACCACCATTCTGGAAGTGGGCCCGGGCAAGTTGACCCACCAGCGCACCGGGCGGATGATCGTGATTCCCAACGCCCTGTTTGTGGCCGAGCCGGTGATCAACGAAAGCTACACCCACGACTATGTGCTGCACGTGTTCACCATCCCCTTCAAGCGCACCGCCAACTGGCAGGCCGCGCAACAGGCGCTGTTGGCCTCGGCCAATGATCACTGTGCGTCCTATCTGGCCGAGGCCAAGCGCTATCTCAAAAGACTGAACGAATATCGCGGCCTGGACGCCCCCTCGGTGGAGCCACGCATTACCCTGCAGATGCCGAGCGCCGAAGAAGTTCACCTGGTGGTGCGCATCCCCGTGCTGACCGACCGGCGTAGCGCGATCGAGCAATCGATTCTGTCGGAGGTGTTCACGCATGCCGAGCTTCTTTCCCAAAAAACAGAGGACTGTCCCGCCAAATGATCCATCATCGGAGGCCGCAGTGCGTTGATCAAAGGTATTCAAGTAGATGCAGGGAGAACTTGGCCGCCTCCCGGGCAGCGATTGGGCCCAAGCGCAAGTAATCGTTGTTGGGCTCTTCCTTGGCCAGGTTGCTGCCGGAGCGGATGATCAGATAGGGCACCCCGAAGGTCTCGCACACATGCCCCAGGGGGGCGGATTCCATCTCCATAATGTCGGCCTTGAACTTCTCCCGCAGTAGTGTGAGCCGACGTTCGGTCACCCCGAACAGATCCGATGAGGTCACCACCCCAAAGCGGACAGTGTTTTTGTAGGTGTCGTTGTTGGCACTGACAGTTTGCGCGGGATAGGTTTCCATCGCCTTCTCTGCCAGTTTCAGAAGATTCCCACTTGGGGTAAATTCATTCTCCACTTCTTTGCCGTCGTCCGGGCTGTTCATGGGGCGGTAGGTCATGCCACTGGATGTCAAGCTACCGTAGTCGTGCTCATAGGTATGGGTGGCCACCACCACATCACCGGTTCTCAAATCCGGGTTCACACGGGCGCCGGTACCGGTCATCAACACCAGACGGGGGCGGAACTCCCGGAGAAAAAGAGTGGTGGTCATGCCAGTGTAGGTTTTACCGATACCGGTGATGGCCACCACTACCGGTTTGCCGTGCAGCGTTCCCTGCCAGTAGGGGATTCCCCACAGGCTTTTCTTTTCCGGGTCCTTCAGGGCATCGGTCAGTACCGGAATTTCCTGAGGGACGGCGCCGAGAATGACGATGGTCTCCGTGGGCTCGTACACCAGATCGGTGTTCGCATGACTGAGAGTTGAAAGCAGCAAAAGGCATAAGACCCCGAAGGTCGCCCGTAAAAGGGATGAGGAAAGTATCATCATAGTGGCTTCTCGTAGTGTGTTGGTAAAAAGCGGGGAGCACTGGATCGTCACGTCGATATGGACCATCAGAGCTCAACTCCGGTGCGTCTTGTGCATGACAGCAATTTCTGTACCCAACCTTAATTTACCTGACTGGATCGTCAAAAAATGGGAATTGATAGCGTCAATGGCCTGGGGAATGAGCAAAAAAGGCGCTCCTTGTGATGTTGCTGCCCACAAACTGTGCGATTTCTGTCGGGCCTGGCGAGCGTTCCGGCGCATTTGCCGAGACGTTTCGCGGCCTTCCGCAATATGTTGTCCAATTGGACAGTATTTTGCATAAGCCATCCTGATCTTTTTCATCCAACAGGAGAGGTAGCTTGTGCAAACATTGATTCTGCGTTCGGGGCTGTTGATGGCCGCGTTATTTATGTCTTTTGCCGCCCAGGCGGCGATTCCGGTAAAAGTGGTAGTGGTCGCCATGTTCGAAAATGGTGAGCTGACGGGAGACGAGCCTGGGGAGTACCAGTTCTGGATTGAACGGCTGAAGCTCGAGAAAGTGGACTTTCCCCTTGGAGCTCACGATCTGCATGTCAACGACGACGGTGTGCTCGCGATCTGCACCGGCGGTGGTGTGACCAACGCCACCGCGTCCATCATGGCGCTGGGTCTGGATGATCGTTTCGATCTGTCCAATGCCTATTGGGTGATTGCGGGTATTGGCGGTGGCGATCCGCTGGATGTATCGCTGGGCACGGGGGTATGGGCCAAACACGTAGTGGATGGCGATCTTCTCTACGAGATTGACGGTCGGGAAATTCCCGACAGTTGGGATTATGGCCTGATTCCACTGGGTGCCAAAGAGCCGAATCAGGAGTCCACCGGTTGGACGGTGGATACCATCTCCTACGATCTGAATTCGTCCCTGGTAGATTGGGCCTATGAATTGACCAAGGACCATCCGGTGGCGGACACGCCTGGGCTGAAAAGCTTTCGCGAACATTATGAAGGCTACCCCAATGCGCAACGACCTCCTTTCGTTACCATAGGCGATACGTTGGGGGCCAGCACCTATTGGCACGGTGAGTTGCTCAACAAGTGGGCCAATGATTGGGTCAAGCTGCATGCGGGTGATGATGCCAATATGGTCACCACCAATATGGAAGACAACGGCACCCTGACCGCGCTGCACCGACTGGCAAAAACCGGCCGCGTGGATACTGATCGGGTGTTGGTACTTCGCACTGTCAGTAACTTCAGTCTGCAGCCGCCGGATAAAACAGCGGCCTGGAGCACCACCGCGCCTTATCCGGATGACAGTCTGCCGGCTTATGAAGCGGCTTTCGGCCTGGGCAATCGCGTCGTGCAGACGCTGTTGAAGGGATGGGGCACCTACGAGGACAAAATTCCGGGAGCGCTTTAGCGCATTCTGACCGGGGTCGCGCGTGCGGCCCCTTCAATCGGTCTTTATCGACGTCAGTCAGGCCGCTTTGTCGCGAAGACGTTGGGCTGCCTGCGTATGCTCGGCAATAATCCGGTCGATATCATTGTCAATCAGCTCGCCAGCCTTCACTTTCCAGCGCCCTCCCACCATGACGAAGTCCGCTCGATGAGCCCCGCACAACAGCAGTGCCGCAACTGGGTCCCCGTGCCCGGAGAAGCGTGGTTTCTCCAGACGAAACAGTGCCAGGTCGGCCTGTTGTCCTTTTGCCAGCGTCCCCAGTTCCGGTCTCTGCAACAGGGCCGCGCCACCGCTGGTCGCCATGGTTAACGCATCCCGGTGACTGCATCCCGCTGCGCCGTAAGTCAGCTTCTGCATCAGCATGGCCTGGCGCGCCTCCTGAATCATGTTGGAGCCGTCGTTCGAAGCCGAGCCGTCTACCCCCAAGCCCAAGCGCACCCCAACGTGGCGCATCTCCTGCGCCCGGCATTGGCCCGAGCCCAGCAGCATGTTAGAGCTGGGGCAGTGGCATACGCCCACCCCGCTGCCCGCCAGACGTTGAATTTCGCCATCGTTGAAGTGAATACCATGGGCGAGCCAGACGCGCTCGTTCAGCCAGCCCACGCTGTCCAGATAGTCCACCGGTCGCTGGTTGAAGCGATTCAGGCAGAACTGGTTCTCGTCTTCGGTTTCCCCAAGGTGCGTATGCAGCAGCACATCTTTCTCGACTGCCAGTTGGGCGCTCTCACGCATCAGATCCGGAGTCACTGAAAACGGCGAGCAAGGCGCCAGAGCAATTCTGCAAAAGGACTCGGGGCGCCGGTCGTGATAGCGGTCAACCAGTCGCCGGCTTTCACTCAGAATGCTTGCCTCGGTTTCCACCAAGAAGTCCGGTGGCAGCCCCCCTGCTGATTCGCCAAGGCTCATGGAACCGCGTGTCAGCGTGACCCGCATGCCGATGCTGTGTGCGGCCGATACCTGAGTATCAATGGCGCGGGGCAATAGCGTGCTGAATACGTAATGATGATCAGCAGCGGTGGTGCAGCCGGACATCAATAGCTCGGCCAATGCCAGTCGGGTTGATGCATAAATGGCATCATCGTCAAGGTTCGTCCACACCGGGTAGAGCGTCTGTAGCCAGTCGAACAGACCTTTGTTCAATGCGGGGGGAAAGGCCCGGGTCAGGGTTTGGTAAAAATGATGGTGGCAGTTGATCAGGCCGGGAAGCAGCACATGGTTTGAGGCATCGAATGTCTGATCATAGGCGGTGGCGGGCTCTCGGCCTTTCGCCACCAGCTCGACGATGTGGTTGTCTCGCACCACCAACCCGTTGTCGGCGTTCTCCCCTGTGCCGGTCCAGCATGCCAGCGGGTGGCGCAGCCATAGAACGCTCATGACTCGGCTTCATCCAACGCGGTTTGCGCCGCCGGCCGCGCGGGGGGCTCAAGGCCGCAGCCGCGCAAGATCAACTGACTCAGAAAATCGGAAATATCGCGGATCATATCCGGTTCGTACTCCGCCCGGTTCATGATGGTGAGTACCTGAGTGTCGAAGTCGGCGTAATGCTGAGTGGAGGACCAGATCAGGAAGATCAACTGCATGGAGTCCACCTTCGCCATGCGCCCCTGCTCGATCCAGGTATCGATGACCGCCGCCTTGCGTCGGACCCATTGACGCATTTCGGTGCGAATGTAGTCTTTTAAATGCGGTGCGCCCTGAACGATTTCCATGGCGAACAGCTTGGATGCGCGAGGGTGCGTGTAGGACAGCTCGACCTTCTTCCGGATGAACTCATCCAGTACCACCGCCGGATCATCCTTTTCGGTAATTTCGTCGAAAAAGTTGTTCCACAGATGGATCAGGTTATCCAACACCGCAATGTACAGGTTGGACTTGCTCTTGAAATAATAATGGACATTGGCCTTCGGAATCTGGGCTCGATCGGCGATGGCCTGGATGCTGGTACCCCGGTAGCCGTGTTGAACAAACTCTTCCTCCGCCGCCTTGATAATATTGGTCAGGTTGCGGTCCCGAATTTTCCCCGCCCTGTACTTGCCGGTCGGGGTTTCGTTGGGGTCGAAGTCCATCGCGTTTTCCAGTGCTTTATTGACCATTGTTATCATGTTCTCCGTTGTAGGGCTCTGATTCCCTGTTGCCTTTATCCGTCGGTGCCTTTTACGTACCATTCCAGCTCAAGCAGATCCTCGTCGCTCAGCTCTTCACCCTCTTTCACCATCAGCTCACCGGCCTGATTGTAGATCGGGCCTTCAAAGACGGCATGCTCGCCATTGATGATCTGCATTTTAACGCTATTGACCTTTTCAACAACCCACTCGGGCACCGCGTCGTTAAACGGCGCCACATCCACGACGCCTTCCTTCAGGCCATGCCAGAGGGCGGTCGGTTCCCAGGTGCCGTCAATTACGGCCTGAATCTTGGAGCGATAAATGCTTTCCCAGTGCATCACCGCCGCGGTCAGGTGGGATTTGGGACCATAGCTGCTCATGTCCGAATTGAAGCCTACGGAGTAGACGCCGCGTGCCTCGGCCGCCTGAATCACCGCCGGCGAGTCGGTATGCATGGTCAGCACATCCACGTTCTGCAGGATCAGGCTGTCCGCCGCTTCACGCTCCTTGGCCGGGTCGTGCCAGGTATTGATCCACACCACTTTAACCGTGGCGTCGGGGTTGGTCACCTGCGCGCCCAGGGTGAAGGCGTTGATGCCACGGATCACTTCGGGAATGGGGAAGGCGGCCACGTACCCGATCTGGTTGGTGTCGCTCATGGCACCGGCAGTCATGCCGGCCAGGTAGCGCGCCTGGTAGGCCCGGGCTTGATAGTTACCGACGTTGCGCGCGGTCTTGTAACCGGTGGCGTGTTCGTACTTCACTTGGGGAAAGCGCCGCGCGACTTTCAAGGTCGGGTTCATGTAGCCGAACGAGGTGGTGAAAATCAGATCGTGGCCACGGGCGGACATGTTGCGGATCACCCGCTCGGAATCGGCCCCTTCGGCGACGCTTTCGACGTAGGTAGTTTCGATTTTGTCTCCGAACTCTTCGGCCACAATTTTTCGCGCCCGGTCGTGCATGTAGGTCCAGCCCGCATCGCCAATGGGACTGACGTAGACAAAACCGACCTTGAGCGGTTCGGCCGCCTGGCTGGCCAGGCTCCAGCCCAACAGGGCGGTGGTGAGAGCCAGTAGGGGTTTGAGTTTCATACGGTTATCCTCGTTAAGGGCAAAGCGAAAGTCGGTTACTGTGGTGGGTGGTACGGCTGCCCCAGGGAGCGGGGGGCGAACAACCCTTTCGCGCCCTTGCGGCTCATCATGAACACCAGCACCACAATGGTGACGGCATAGGGCAGCATCGCCAGCAGATTGGAGGGCACATCGTAGCCGAAGCCCTGCAACAACAGGTGCAGAATGCTGGCAAAACCGAACAGCCAGGCGCCCAGCAGAATGCGCTCGGTGCGCCAGCTGGCGAATACCACCAGAGCCAGGGCGATCCAGCCGCGCCCGGCGGAGATGCCTTCGGCCCACATCGGTGTGTAGGACAATGAGAGGTAAGCGCCGGCCAGCCCCGCCATGGCGCCGCCAAACAGCACCGCCGCGTAACGCACCACCAGAACCTTGTAACCCAGAGCGTGGGCGACCTGTGGGTTTTCGCCCACGGCGCGGATGATCAATCCCAGCCGGGTCGAGCGCATGGTCCAGAACACCAGGGCGAACAGGGCCAGACCCAGATAGACCATCAGATCCTGGCCGAACAGGGCGGGTCCGATGAGGGGGATTTTGTGCAACAGCGGTAGCTCGACCCGGGTCATTCCTTCAATGGACTGACCCACATACTCGGCTCCGAGAAAGGCGCTCAGTCCGGTCCCGAAAATGGTCAACGCCAGACCGGTGGCCACCTGGTTGGAGATCAGCGTCAGTGCGACGAAGGCGAAAATCAGTGAGACCAGAGCGCCCGTCAGAGCCCCGACAATAACCCCCAGCAACAGAGAGTCGGCGCTATAGGCTGCGATAAACGCGCAGGCCGCCCCCACCAGAATCATTCCTTCCTGGCCCAGGTTGAGTACCCCGGAGCGCTCTGAAATCATGGCTCCCAAGGCGACCAACAGCAGCGGCGTACCCGTACGGACGGTGGCAAACAGAATATTTTCAAGCAATGCGAGATCCATAACGGGCCCTCAAGTGGTCGCGACACCGGTTGCTCGTCCGTTGAGAACAAGCCGGTAGTGGATGAGCAGGTCGCAGCCGAGCAGAAAGAACAACAGCATCCCCTGGAACAGGCCGGTGATGGACTTGGGCAGACCGAGATCGATCTGGGCCATTTCGCCCCCGAGGTAGGTCAGCCCCAGCAGCATGCTGGCCAGCACGATGCCCACCGGGTGCATACGCCCCATGAACACCACAATGATGGCGGCGTAGCCATAGCCCAGGGACAGGGTCGGGATCAGTTGCCCCACCGGCCCGTTGGTTTCGGAAATGGCGGCCAGGCCTGCCATGGCGCCACTGAACAACAGCAGAAACCAGATGATGGCGCGACTGTTAAAACCGGCGAAGCGGGCGGCATTGCGGTTTTCTCCCAGCACCTGCAACTGAAAACCCAGTAGCGAACGGGCCAGCAGGACCCAGATCACCACCACCATAAACAGCGCGATAAACAACGCGACGGTGACCCGGTAGTCGAACGACAGCAGTGGCAACAGGGTGTGCTCGGCAAACAGGGCCGACTCCGGAAAGTTGAAACCGGCCGGGTCTTTCAGTGGCCCGTGAACGCCCCAGAGCAATAGATTGACCGCGATGTAGTTGAGCATGATTGTGGTCAGAATTTCATTGGTGTTGAAGTGCGTGAGCAACAGCGCGGCGATGCCGGCCCAGGCCATGCCGGCGAGCACGCCGCTGAGCAGAATGACCGGCAGAACCCAGAAGCCTTCTACTTCGGTCAGTTGCAGGGACACGGCTCCGCCGATCAGGGCGGCGAACACAAACTGCCCCTCCGCGCCGATGTTCCAGATTTTGGCTTTGAAGCAGAGTGTCAGCCCGGTGGCGCACAGCAGCAGGGGCGTGACCTTGACCGCCAGCTCGGACCAACCGTAGGTGTCGCGCAGCGGCTCGATAAAAAAGATCATCAGGCTGGCGACGGGGGCATGGCCCAGCGCCGCGAACAACAATCCCCCGGCGATCACCGTCAGCACCAGGGCCAGCACCGGCGACAGGTAGACCATCGTCTGAGAGGGCTGCAGTCGTTTTTCAATGCGCATGGGCGACCTCCCCCTGTCCGTTCCCGAAGGCACCGGTCATCCACTCGCCCAACTGCTCCAGCGGTACCTCGGCCTTGGGCCGGATCGGCGACAGCCGGCCCCCACAAAGGGCTCCCAGTCGATCCCCCAGCAGATAGAGTTCATCCAGATCCTCGCTGATCACCAGCACCGCGGTGCCGCGATCACGCAGTGCCACCAGTTCTTTGTGAATATGGTTGGCGGCCCCCACGTCCACCCCCCAGGTCGGGTGAAAGCAGATCAACACTTTGGGCTGCTGTTCGATCTCCCGGCCGATAATGAATTTCTGCAGATTGCCGCCGGAGAGGCTGCCCGCCATTGACGCGGGCCCGGTGGCTTTCACCCCATAGTCCCGGATGATGTCGGCGGCGCGTTGGCGCACGGCGGGCCAGTTCACAAGTGAGTGGCGAACGCCGTGGTTTACATAGCCGGTCAACAGTTGGTTCTCGGTTAGTGACATTGAAGCCACCGAACCCCGACCGACCCGGTCTGCCGGCACTGTGCCCAGCCCGCGTCGACGCCGAGCGACGACGCTGCAGCCGTCCAGGGGCGCCTCGTCCAGAGTAAGCGTGCCCCGGTCGGGTTTGAGTTCGCCGTTGATCAGGTCCACTAGTTCGTCCTGCCCGTTACCCGCGACGCCGGCCAGACCGAGAATTTCGCCGGCCTTCAAGTCCAGGCTGATATCGTGCAGATGAATGGCGAACTGACTGGTGGGCCTTACCTCTACCTCCTGTAATTTTAGGCGTACTGCCCCGGTATTGCCGGGTGGCAGGTCGTGATCCAGAACCAGCTCATCCCCGAGCATCAGTTTGGCCATATCACCGGCGCTGGTTTCCGATGGAATGCAAGAACCGGTTACTTTGCCCCCACGTAGAATGGTGGCCCGGTCACACAATGCATTCACTTCGTGCAGTTTGTGGGAAATGAACAGAATGCTGCACCCTTTGCGGGCAAGTTGCTTGAGAACATCAATGAGCTGGGCCACCTCCGGAGGGGTGAGCACGGCGGTGGGCTCGTCCAGAATCAGCAACTGAATATCCTGCAGAAGGCAGCGGATGATCTCCACGCGCTGCTGTTCACCCACCGACAGGGTGTGCACTTGCCGGTCCGGATTGATCGCCAGGCCATATTCCTCGCCCACCGCCACAATGCGCTGGCGCAACGCGCTCATGGAACCGTATTCCGCCTGAGTCAGGTACAGCGCGATATTTTCCGTGACGGTCAGAGTGTCGAACAGCGAAAAGTGCTGAAACACCATGCCCATTCCGAGCGCCCGGGCCTGGGCGGGTCCCTCGATCGACACCTCCTTATTGTTCCACAGCACCTGACCGGCATCGGGCTTGACCACGCCATAGATCATCTTCATGAGGGTGCTTTTGCCGGCGCCATTCTCCCCCAGCAGTGCGTGAATTTCACCGGCCGCGACTTTGAGGTTCACCGTGTCGTTGGCAATGCAGCCCGGATAGGCTTTGGTGACACCGATCAGTTCCAATCGTGTTGCTTTCTCTTGAGACATAAACCTGACTGTTTAGACAAAAATGGTTTCAAGGCTAAAGCAAGGAGTATGCCATTGGCTGATTTTGAGGCGATCCGCAGGACATTTAAAAAAAATTGTCTGTCTGGCCAGATTTTTGCTTTGTACCAGTGAGACAGGGTTTGGCGAAAGCGAAAACCCGCCTGAATCAACGTCCACTGGAGGACTTATCGTGCGTTTGGTTGTCAACAAGGTCTCGGTCGACACCGGCCCCCAGGCGCCGGAGATGACACTGCTTCGCTTTCTGCGCGAACAGCGGCGGCTGACCGGTACGAAAGAAGGTTGTGCCTCGGGTGACTGTGGTGCCTGCACCGTCATGCTGTTAGAGCAGGGGCCGCAGGGCCCGGTCAGTCATACTGTGAACAGCTGTATCTGCCCGCTGGGCAGTGTGGCCGACCGGGAAGTGATCACGGTTGAGGGCTTGGCGGTCGAAGGGGCTCTGCACCCGGTGCAGGAGGCCATGGTCGACTGTCACGGCTCCCAGTGCGGCTTCTGCACGCCCGGGTTTGTGATGTCGCTGGCGTCGCTGCACTCGGAACAGGCCACGCTGCTGGCGGGCGATGACCGTGAACAACGCCACCGCATTCTCGATGCAATTTCCGGAAATCTGTGCCGTTGCACCGGTTATCGTCCGATTGTGGAAGCCGGTTCTCAGGCTCTTAAAAAACCTGCCCGATTGGCCAATATTGTGCAGAATGAGGGTGAGAGTGCACCGTTTGCGAGCAGTGAGGCGTTGTCCGACGGGGACTCAGGCTATCATCGTCCCACCTCGGAAGAGGCGCTTCAGCAACGGTTGCTCGACGAACCCCACGCGCGCCTGATCGCCGGCGGGACTGACCTGATGCTGGAGGCCACTCAACTTTACCGCTCGTTTGAAACGCTGATCGACCTCAATGCCATCGAGAGCCTCAAGAAGGTTTTGGTGACCGACGAGCGCATCGCTGTCGGGGCTGCCGTCACCTACACGGAGCTGGAGCGGACCCTCGGAGCCCGTTCCTCGGAGTTGATGCAGATGTTGAGCCGCCTGGGGTCGCGCCAGATTCGCAATCGCGGCACCATCGGCGGCAATATCGGAAATGCTTCCCCCATTGCGGATATGCCGCCCTATCTGTTGGTACTGGAGGCGGAGCTGATCATCCGCAATGGTCGCGGCGATGAGCGACGGGAAAAGCTGACCGATTTTTACCTCGATTACAAAAAGACCACGTTGGCACCGGGAGAGTACCTGGCGCAAGTGGTGTTTGAGCGGGCCGCCTTTGACGAACCGCTCAAGCTGATCAAGCTCAGCAAACGTTACGAGGACGATATCTCTGCGGTCATGGGAGCGTTTCGCTGGCGCGCTGACGGCTCTCTGGTCATTGCCTATGGCGGTATGGCCGCCACACCCAGGCGCGCGCTGGAGACCGAGGCGCTGCTCAACCAATCGAACTGGCAGCGCAAGGGCGAGCTTGATGAGGCGGCGCTTGATCGGGCCTGTGAACAGTTGTCCCACGAATTTACACCCATGACCGACGTGCGTGCTTCGGCGGATTACCGTATGGCCATGGCCGGCAGTCTGTTGCGCAAAGCCTGTCGGGCTCTGGCGGCGGCGCGTGCCGGGAAGGCCGTGGAGCCGGGGGTATTCACTCATGCGTAAGTTGACCGACCGCCGCCCGGAAGACAGTCCCGCCGCGCTCGCCTCGGGCCGGGCCGTGGCTCATGAATCCGCGCGCAAGCACGTGGCCGGCGCTGCCCGTTATATTGATGATCTCCCGGTGCCGGTCGATCTGGCATACGTTGCTATCGGCCAGTCGATTCAAGCGCATGCGCGCATCAAGCGTGTGGATCTGAGCCGCGTCAGAGCTGCCACCGGGGTTCTCGATGTGGTGGTGCAGGCCGACATTCCCGGCAAGATTGACGTGGCGCCGGTGTACGGTGGCGATCCACTGCTTGCGGGCGACGAAGTGGAATATGTGGGCCAGCCCATTTTTGCGGTGGCGGCCACCAGTCAGGAAGCCGCGCTGCGGGCGGTGGCCCTGGCCGAGGTGGAGTACGAGCCCCTTGTCGCCCATCTGACGGTAGAGCAGTCGATCGCTGCGGACAGCTACGTTCTGCCGGAACATCATTTGATGATGGGTGACCCCGACGGCGAACTGATGCGTGCGCCCCACCGGATCGAAGGCGAGATCTACGTGCGCGGCCAGGAGCACTTTTACCTCGAAGGTCAGGTGGGGCAGGCCAGTCTCACCGAGGATGGCGGCATTCATGTCATCAGCTCGACCCAACACCCCTCCGAAATTCAGAAGTTGGTGGCGGAAGTGTTGGCGTTGCCCTTTCATCATGTGGTCGCCGAAGTCCGTCGCATGGGCGGCGGGTTCGGTGGCAAGGAAAGTCAGGCGGGCCCGCTGGCGTGCCTGTGTGCGCTTTTCGCTCACCGCCTGCGTCGGCCGGTGCGTTACCGGATGCCGCGTCGGGACGACATGGTCCAGACCGGCAAGCGCCACGATTTTCTCAACCGCTGGCAGGTCGGCTTTGACGATGACGGACGCATCCAGTCCGCCAAAATGGTGTTGGCTGGCAAGTGCGGTTATTCCCCGGACCTGTCCGAAGGCATTGTCGACCGGGCGATGTTTCATGCCGACAACGCCTACTACCTGAACAGTGCTTCCATCCTCGGGTTGCGTTGCAAAACCCACACGGTT
Source organism: Marinimicrobium sp. UBA4509 (assembly GCF_002388575.1). Taxonomy (NCBI): domain Bacteria; kingdom Pseudomonadati; phylum Pseudomonadota; class Gammaproteobacteria; order Cellvibrionales; family Cellvibrionaceae; genus Marinimicrobium; species Marinimicrobium sp. UBA4509. The sequence goes on along the minus strand of NZ_DGMV01000008.1, from coordinate 67,440 downwards.
TCCAACACCGCCTTTCGGGGTTTCGGTGGCCCCCAGGGCATGATGGCCATAGAAACCATCGTCGAGGATATCGCCCGGGCCCTGGGCATGGATCCGCTCGATGCGCGCAAGACCAACCTGTATCAGCCGGGACGCGATGAAACGCCTTATGGGCAGACCATCGAACAACATATGCTCGTGGACCTGATGGAGCGGCTGGAGGAAAGTTCAGACTACCGCGTCCGCCGCGAGGCCATCACCGCGTTCAACCGGACCCCCGGTTGTCTGAAAAAAGGCCTGGCATTGACGCCGGTGAAGTTCGGTATTTCCTTTACCGCCAAGCATCTCAACCAGGCCGGTGCTCTCCTGCAGATTTACACTGACGGTACCGTGTTGATCAATCACGGCGGGACCGAAATGGGGCAAGGGTTGTACACCAAAGTTCAGCAAATAGTGGCCAATGCCTTCGGCCTGTCAGTGGAACGCGTGCAGGTCAGTTCGACCCGGACCGACAAGGTGCCCAACACCTCGCCCACGGCGGCCTCATCCGGCACTGACCTGAACGGCATGGCCGCCCGTGATGCCTGCGACCGGATCAAGTCGGATCTTCTCGCATTTGCCGAGAGTCACTATCGGGTTTCTCCGAACACAGTACGTTTTGAAAACAATCGTGTATATCTTGATAAAGACCCCGTGGCGTTTGAGGACTTTATCAAGGCGGCCTACCTAAATCGCGTGCCGCTGTTCTCCACCGGTTACTATCGCACTCCGAAAATTCACTACGATCGGACCACCGCCAAAGGTCAGCCATTTCTGTATTTCGCCAACGGCGCGGCGGTGTCAGAAGTCACCTTGGATACCGATACCGGTGAGTACAAAGTCAACCGGGTGGATATCCTCCACGATGTCGGTCAGTCCATTAACCCTGCCATTGATATCGGGCAGATTGAAGGCGGCTTCATTCAGGGGATGGGTTGGCTCACCACCGAGGAGCTGCTGTGGGATGATGCCGGGCGGGTGATCTCCAACAGCCCGGCCAACTACAAAATTCCCACCGCCTTCGATACCCCGGAAGTGTTCAACGTGGCGCTCTACAACCGGCCCAACATCGAGGAGAC
>NZ_DGMV01000008.1:55765-66292 GCF_002388575.1 Marinimicrobium sp. UBA4509 | reverse complement strand
GGTCAAGCTGGCGGAGTGGTCGGCCAACAAGGCTCCGACAATCCGTCGCTCCAAGGCGGTGGGCGAGCCGCCGCTGATGCTGGCGATCTCGGTCTGGGCGGCGCTACGCGATGCCTGCGCCAGCCTGACGGATTACCGCTTCAGCCCGCGACTCGATACCCCGGCAACGCCCGAGCGGGTCTACTGGGCGCTACGTGAATGCGAGGCTTTCAATCGCACCGGCAAGCCGGTCGAGGAGGTGGCCGAATGAATCCGCGTGTGAACTGGCAGGACGCCATTGCGTATTGCGCGCGCCAGGGGCGTGGCTACGTGATTGCCACCGTCATAAGCACCCAGGGCTCCACCCCGCGCGATGGCGGCAGCAAAATGGTGATCGATTCCGAGCGCACCTATGACACCCTGGGCGGTGGCCAGTTGGAATTTCTGATCGTGCAGCAGGCCCGCGAACATCTGGCAAAAAATGAAAGTGGCCAATGGCTCAAACCGTTTCCGTTGGCCGCCGAAGCCGCACAGTGCTGTGGTGGCAATGTCACCGTGCTGCTGGAAAGTTACCCCGCCAGCGACTGGACCTTGGCACTGTTCGGAGCGGGCCATGTCAGCCGGGCGCTGACCACGATTCTGGGCGAGTTGCCCTGCCGGGTGGAAATTATCGACAACCGCCCGGAGCTGATGACCGAGTCGCTACCGGAGAATTGCCACTACCACTATTGTGAATCCCCGGTCAGTCGTATCGACGCCTTGCGGGACGATACCTGGGTGGTGATTTTTACCCATGATCACGCTCTCGACTTTGCCCTCTGTGATCGTTTACTGGCGGATTACCGCTGGGCGTTTACCGGGTTGATCGGGTCCGACACCAAAGCCCTGCGCTTTCGCAAACGGTTGGCACAGGCCGGCCACGACAATGCGATGATCGATCGCCTGGTCAGCCCCGTCGGCCTGCCCGAGGTCAAAGGCAAGCGTCCCATGGAAGTGGCGGTTTCCATTGTCGCGCAACTCCAGAGCCGGTATTACGCCGAGGCGCGCCCGCGTCCAGGGACCTCATGGCGAGAGATCAAGCGCCTGCTCGCCAGCCCCGAAAACCGGAGCGCCGACTCCACGGCCAAGGAACCTTTGAAATGACGCCGACCGATGCGATCGACGAACTGAACCTCTCCCCCATGGAGCAGGCCTTCGAACAGCTATACGGCTGCTGCCACTGTCGCCGCTGGGCCCACGATATGGTCGCCGCCCGACCTTTCGAAAATGTGATGGACGTACTTGCTCACGCCGAGCGTTTTTGGGCGAGCGCTACTGAAACGGAAATTCTGGAGGCCTTTTCCGGTCATGCGCGAATTGGAGATACCGAAAAGCTCCGCTCGCGCTTTGCCGGAAAGGCCAAAGACGAACAGGGTCAAGTACTGCAGACCGACGAATCGGTACTGCATGAGCTGCACCAGTTGAACGTCGATTATGAACAGCGACATGGTTTTATTTTTATCGTCTGCGCCAAGGGCAGAAGTGCGGAAGCGATGCTCCAGACGTTGCGCGAGCGCATCGACAATTCCCGCGCCGAGGAGTTGCGCAACGGCGCCAGCGAGCAAGGACAGATCACCCGCCTGCGGCTTCTTCAGTGGCTTCAACCAACCGAGTAGTGAAAACTATGGCACGAACCCCGATTACTACCCACGTACTCAACCTGGAAACCGGCCGCCCGGCGGCAGGAGTGGAGGTTGGTCTCTACCGCGCCGATGACGCTGAACCCTTGGTGACCGGAACCACCAACAGAGATGGTCGCATCGGTCATTGGTCCAGCGCCTTTTTCATCGAGCCCGGCGTGCATCGCCTGTGCTTTGCGGTGGGAGATTGGTTCGCCTCTCGCGGCGTGGACAGCTTCTACCCCCAGGTGGATATTTACTTCAGCGTCGAGTCGGCAGAGGAGCACTACCACGTGCCGGTGCTTCTAAACCGCTTTGGTTACTCGACCTATCGTGGCAGTTGACGGAGCGGTTTATGACGGCAGTATTTGACACGGCCTATCGCGCCGCCATTGTGCATTTTACCGATGAGCCCGATCCGCACACCGGAGCCGGCCTGGAATATTTTGAAGACGGCGTACTGCTGGTCGACGATCGGGGGCGGGTTGTGACCGTCGACCATGCCAGGGTCCTGCAACGTCAGGGCCTGGATCTGAACCGGTGTCGACACAGCCCCGACTGGTTGCTCATGCCGGGGTTGATCGACAGTCACATTCACTACCCACAGACCGGGGTCATCGCCTCTTACGGCGAGCAGTTGATCGACTGGTTGAATCACTATACGTTTCCCGCAGAGCAGGCGTTTTCCGATGCCGAGTACGCCCGGCTCGAGGCGGAGCGCTTTGTTGACCTGCTGCTCGCCCACGGCACCACCACCGCCATGGTGTACACCACCGTCTACCCGCAGTCCACCGATGCCTTCTTCGAGGTCGCCCGACAGCGGGACCTGTGCATGCTGGCGGGCAAGGTGATGATGGATCGCAATGCCCCGGAAGCGTTGCTCGATACCGCCACCGGGAGCGATCGACAGTGCCGGTCGTTGATTGAACGCTGGCACCACAACGGCCGTTTACATTACGCCCTGACGCCACGTTTTGCGCCGACCAGCACCCCCGAACAGCTGCGTCTGACTGGGGAACTCTACCGGACCTACGATGACCTTTACCTGCAGACTCACCTGTCAGAAAACCTGAATGAGCTCGCATGGGTCAAAACACTTTTCCCCGACGCTCGGGATTATCTGGATGTGTACGATCGCTACGGACTTTTGGGAGAGCGCAGTGTCTTTGGTCACGGCCTGCATCTGAGCGATGTCGAGCTGAAGCGCTTGGCCGATACCGGCTCTTCGGTCGCCTTCTGTCCGACGTCCAACCTGTTTCTCGGTAGTGGTTTACTGAATGCCCGGCGGCTGACCGATGCTAGAGTCGAGATCAGTATCGCCACCGATGTCGGGGGCGGAACCAGTTTTTCAATGCTGAAAACACTTGCGGAAGGTTACAAGGTGCTTCAGCTTCAAGGCCAGAACCTGAATCCGTTACAGGCCTTTTACTGGATCACCCTGGGCAATGCCAGGACACTCAAGCTTGATCACCGCATAGGCAACTTCGCTCCGGGAAAAGACGCCGATTTTATTCTGATCGACCGGTCGTCCACTCCGCTCCAAGCATATCGACAAGCAAGAGCGGGGACGCTGACGGAATCGTTGTTTGCATTGATGATGCTGGGAGACGAGAACAATATCGCGAGCACCTATGTGATGGGGCGGCCACAGTTTCAACGACAGTCAGTCACGGCCCAGCAGGCGACTTACGTATAGAAGGGGAACGGATTTGGACACAGTATTGATTGATTGGCTGAACCTGGCGGTACGTTGGTTTCATGTGGTGGCCGGGATTGCCTGGATCGGAGCCTCGTTTTACTTCATTTGGCTCGATCTGAACTTGCGCGAGCCGCCGACATGGAAAAAAGAAAAAGGCATCAAGGGCGATCTCTGGGCGATACATGGGGGAGGTATTTACGAAATAGGAAAGTATCGGCTGCGACCGGAAGCCATGCCCGAGAAACTGCACTGGTTCAAATGGGAGGCCTACAGTACCTGGTTGAGCGGGACTCTGTTATTGATCCTGCTTTACTACGTTCAGGCCCGTACCTATCTGGTGAGGCCCGACGCTTGGATCGAAACACCGGGAGCCGGGGTGGTGGCGAGCCTGCTGTTTATTGCTCTGGGGCAACTGTGCTATGAAGCGCTGCTGAGGACACCGCTGGTAAAAAAAGGGTGGGGGTTTGCCGTGGCGTTGATGCTTTTGATCACCCTCGCAAGTTGGTTGGCACAACAACTGTTTTCCGGGCGGGCCGCGTACCTTCACGTGGGGGCGATGATCGCCACTTGGATGGCGGGCAATGTGTTCTGGGGCATCATTCCCGCACAAAAATCGTTTGTGGCGGCGGTGAGCGAAGGACGGGAGCCGGATGCGGCCAAAGCCCAATTCGCCAAGCTGCGTTCCACGCACAACAACTACCTTACGCTGCCGGTTATTTTCTGCATGATCAGCAACCATTACCCATTTCTCTACGGCCATCCACAGGCCTGGCTGGTATTGTCCGCCGTGGGTATTCTGCTCGCTTGGGGCCGGCATTACTTCAACCTCAAGCATCAGGGCCACCATCGCCCGGCGGTGCTGCTCTCCAGTGCGGCGGGTCTCGTCGTGGTCGCGGTACTGGCCTCATGGCCCAGTTCCGATTCGTCGGCCGGCGCAGCATCGGAATTGCCTGCGCCGGCGCAAGTGGATGCCTGGGCGACCCGGCACTGTGCCAACTGCCATGGGGTTGACCCGGTGCAGCCCGGCTTTCGGGCGCCGCCAGCCGGGCTGGTCATAGAGTCCTCGATGGATCTGGCAGCGCACAGGGACCTTGCACTGCCGGCAATCCAGTCGAGCTATATGCCTCTGGGTAATATGACCGGACTGACCGATAAGGAGCGAGTCGCCCTGGTCGCTTGGTTGAAGGCGCAGAACTCTCTGGAAAAGGAGGCTCAGTAATGGTGGCTTACATTATTGTCGATATCGATGTGCATAACCCGGAACCCTATCGGGAGTATCTGAAAAAGATTACGCCCACAGTGGCAGCGTGCGGCGGTCGCTATCTGGTGCGTGGGGCGCGGACCAAAGTTTTACATGGCAATTGGCAGCCCGAACGAGTAGTCGTCATGGAGTTTCCCGATTGGGAACGTGCCCAGCACTGGGCCACCTGCGAAGAGTACCAGCCCATCCACCAGTTAAGGCAGGCCAACGCCAGCGTTCGTATGATTCTGGTGGACGGCTCGGTGGAAGCTCAATGCCGGGTGAGTGCTTCGATCAGTACGCTGTGCTGAGGGAATAGTTCGATTAAGCCAGTCCGCTTTCCCAGAGTCATATCAGCAAAATCAAACCCCGGCGATACGGCTTCACTGATCAAACCGTAGCCACTGGTCCCAGACAATAGGCGCGATGCCTTCCAGGTACCACCCTGAACCGTCAACTGCAGGCGCTGCCCCCTGTTCACATTTGGTCCCATTACCACGCGTTCCAGTTTACCGTCCGGGTGGATCAGGAAGTACTCGATCGGGTCGCCGAGGTGAAAGTAATGCACAATGTCCGAGCGGTTAAGGTGGAAATGACCTACTGGTGAGGTATCGGTCAGCAGGTAGTGAATGGACGTCATTAAAAACCGCTCGCCGTAGCGGGTCATGATCGGGTCGCGATCATCGGCCTGAAAGGTGCGACGATAAAACCCTCCCTCCACGTGTTGTTCTAGTCCCAAAGCCCGGATGACCGCTTCAGCGCTCGGTGTGGTCATTGTTGGATCTCCTTGTGCGGTGAGGCCTTGGCAGGCGGTAAGTGCCGAGACGCATAGCCCAATGATAAGAGATCGATAAACCATAGCATCAACTCTCCTGTTCGGTGGCTGGGTGATGCTGGTGCCAGTGACGGGCGATATCCACCCGGCGGCAGCACCAGACATCCTCGTGGTCGAGTGCGTAGCGGACAAAGCGCTCCAGTGCCTGGAACCGACCTGGCCTGCCAATGATGCGACAATGCAGCCCGACACTCATCATTTTCGGTGTCTCGACGCCCTCGGCATAAAGGGTGTCGAAGCTGTCTTTCAGGTATGTATAGAACTGCTCACCACAGTTGAAACCTTGTGGCGCGGCGAAACGCATGTCGTTGTTGTCCAGCGTGTAGGGAATGATCAGGTGTGACGGTTTACCCTCGTCATGATACCAGTAGGGCAGGTCATCGGCGTAAGAGTCGGAATCGTACAGGAAGCCTCCGCGCTCAATGATCAGTGACCGGGTGTTCGGACTGTCCCGTCCGGTATACCAGCCCAAGGGCGGCTCGCCAGTCACCCGAGTATGAGTCTCAATGGCTCTCTCGATTTGCGCCCGCTCCTCTTCGATAGGCATAAACTGGTGGTCGATCCAGCGGTAGCCATGACTGGCAATTTCCCAGCCGGCCGATAGCATGGCTTCCACGGCGGCCGGGTTGCGTTCCAGGGCCATGGCCACTCCATAAACGGTGACGGGTACGCGCCACTCGCTGAATAAGCGGTGCAATCGCCAGAAACCTGTTCGGCTTCCGTACTCGTAAATGGACTCCATGCTCATGTGTCGGTCGGGATAGGCCTTGGCGCCAATGATCTCGGACAGAAAAGTCTCCGAGGCGTCGTCGCCGTGAAGCACGCAGTTTTCTGCTCCCTCTTCGTAGTTGATCACAAACTGCAGGGCCATACGGGCGTTCCCGGGCCAATTGGCCTTGGGGGGACGGTTGGCATAGCCGATCATGTCTCTGGGGTAGGAATCGTTCATTATGGGGCTCACTTGGGCGAAATTATCAAAGCAGAGAGTTGAACTACTCTCATTGCGTGTTCAAAAACTGTGCCATTGGACAGGGTATGATAAACACAGTATATGCAGACAAAGTGCCGTATTTCGGGGCAATACGGGCTGAGAGTGCACCATCAAATTACAAATCTCGACCATATAGACAGGTTATCTTCTGGCGGCGCACAGCAGTAACGCGGCGTTCATGGCGTAATCAGAAAATTGGTATTGCAATTGCTAGCCAAAGGGAGAGAGTAACGAATCCAGCGCCGCACCCGTATGTGCTGCACTTGGAAAGTCCATCACCTAAACGGATCACTGAATGAAAACCACACCGCTTTCCAAGACCTTGATTTTAGCCTGGTTGTCGGCGGCCTTCTGGCTGGTGCTTGGCGCCGCACAGGCCGAAGCCGAGGGAGACTGGTTTGAACGCTTCAAGTCCAAAGCTTCAGACCGCGAACTTTATACTTTTTTATATGCCATGCCCAAGGGCGGCGACTTACACAACCATATGAGTGGCTCGGGGCTACCCGAATGGTGGTACGAGCTGGCTTTGGAGCAGAAGGCACACGGGTACGAGTTCTACACCAAGGTCAAAATCAACAACTGCAAGCCTTACGGCCATAATGAGTTCGGACGGCAGCCCTACTTGCTGTTGTTTCACAACATAATGGCCTCGACCTATGAGGATCTCCCCGAGTGCGAGCGCTCTGAATACAAGCTGTTGTCGGAGCTCAACGAAAAGGAAGTTGAAGGTTGGAAGAATAGCTTGGTGCTCAATCACGATCATGAGGGGCGGGAAGAGTTTTTTTCCACCCACTGGCAACGATTTGATGAGTTGCTCAACAGCCCTTACTTGATGATGGAGATCCTCTACCGCAATATGAAGGCGTTCGGACAGGAGGGTTTGATTTACCTCGAAACTATGATGGGAGCCAAGGGCTTTACCGAACCGGACGGGACGCCCATTCCTGCGGATAAGGTGGTGGCCATGTACAAGGAGCGGTTGAATCAGAAGGATGCCCGGGACACCGGTGTTACCGTGCGGTTCCAGGAATCAATCCTGCGTTTTGCGCCCAACGCCGAACAGCAGTTGATCGACGCCTATGAGTTTGTCTCCGAGCATCGGGATCTGTATCTTGCGGTGAACATGGTCGGACGCGAGGACAACGACAAAGGCTACCCTATGCGGTTCAAGGAAACCTTGCGGGACCTGCGTCGGACATACAGCAATGTACGCCTGTCCATTCACGCCGGTGAACTGGATGAGCCTAACCGCCATATTCGAGATACCCTGATGCTGGGTGCGGATCGCATTGGTCACGGTATTCAACTGATCAACGACGAAGAATTGCTTCGTGAGCTACGCCACGGGCCCTACCTGATCGAAATCAACCTAATTTCCAATCTGCTGCTCGAGTATGTAGAGGATTATGCGGATCACCCGTTTCCCGAGTATTTGCGTATCGGCATTCCGGTGGCACTTTCAACCGATGACAGGGGTATGTGGGACTCGAATATTACCGATGAATTCTTCGTCGCGGTAAAGGAGTACAACCTTTCCTGGAGAGAACTGACACAACTAAGTCGAAATTCCCTTGCCTACTCATTTGTCGAAGATGAAGTCAAGCACAAATTACTGGAAACCTTTGATGAACGCATCGAAGACTTCGAGTCGCGCTTCATACAACGCGGGCTGTCATCTATAAAGTCTGTTGAGCCGATCAGCCATGGCTTCATTTGCGACCAGTATCAGCTCTGTTTATCGGATTAACCAGTCTCTCTCCTCACCGTTACAGGTGACGTTCTCTTTGCCGGCGGACCTTGGTCCGACCGGTTTTTTTTATTGTAGATCAAAGAAAGTCACCAATTGGTGCAACTTGGTCCAGAGTGCATCAGCAGTGACCTCCGAACCTCATTCTTGCGTTTCCACAAGGCGAACCTTCTTCTTTCAGATAATCATTTGAATCAAATTTAGATGATCGTAACCAATTGATTTTAAAGAAATATTTTGAATAAATTTAAAATCGTAACCAAATGGACAGGAAATGGCATGGCGCTTGCAAACTTCTTTGCAGCTGTTCAGGCAAATACAAAACAGACTTTGGAGTGCACGTACTATGATCACGAACACCCGCTTTAAATACAAAGAGCTCGCATTGATTATTGCCCTTAGTAGCGGTCTGGCAAGCACCGGCGCTGTCGCTCAAGACGAAGAAACGGACGAAGAGTCCGTGGACCTCGGTACTTACACCACCGAAGGAGCGGTGGAAGATACCATGGGGCTGATGCCTAACGAGCCTGTCGAATCCGTTTTCGGGTTCGGAAAAACCCTGCTCGAAACGCCGCGCGGTGTGACCTCCGTGAGCGCCAGTATGATGGAAAGCTTCAATATTACCGACATAGACGATCTGGTCCTGATCGCACCCGGCTCTTTTACCCAATCCTTTTTTGGGGTCGCGGGTTCTTTGGATGTTCGGGGCACACCGGGTGAGGTATATTTTCGGGGCGTGCGTCGGGTAAATAACCCCGGTAACTACCCCACCCCAATTGGGGCATCGGACCGCATCGATGTGGTACGCGGGCCCGCCAGCCCAATCTATGGTCCTTCCAAAATTGGGGGCTACCTCAACTTCGAGCCCAAATCCGCTCGTGCGGAAACCGGCCAGTACCTGACCGAGCCCACGGGCGAGCTGTCCATCACCCGTGGCAGCTGGGATAAAAATATTCTGACCGCCGAGGTCGGCGGCCCGGCCAGCATTGGCGATAAGCCGATGGGTTACTACATCTATGCGGAAACCGAAAATTCCGGTAGCTACTACGACTACAGCAAGACGGATCAGAACATCCTTCAGGCTTCGTTCAACATGGATATCAGTGCCGATACGCGTTTCGAATTCGGTGGTATGTACCACGAATACGACGGCAACCAGGTCGCGGGCTGGAACCGCTTGACGCAGGACCTGATTGACAACGGTACCTACATTACCGGTACCGCGCAGCCAGTTGATACCGACGGAGACGGCTACAACTCTCCTGATGAATATGACGCCTGGAAAACGACCTTCGTCAACCCTAACAACTTCTTTGTGCCCGCCTCTTCAGCGACGGACGCGGATATGGACCCGGCTTGGGAGCTGGAAAACGCCGGCACAACCCAATTGGAAGGTAATCAGGTCCTTGTGGGGCCCGAAGACTTCCTGAAAACCAACGTTGAAACGCTGTACTTCGACATTATCCACCGGGTCAGTAACAACTTCACGATCACGAACAAGACCTTCTATGAAGGCGTGGATAACGCCAATGAAAACGCCTATGGCTTTAGTGCCACGTTCGATACCTACGCGATCGAAAACCAGACGATTTTCGCGTTTGATGCTCAGCACAGTGACTGGCTGCACGGTAGCTACCAGATATCCCCGAGTATCCGTTATACCGATTTTGAGCATGGCGAGGAATTCGACTACGAATACTTCGACCGGCGTGACTTGAGTCAGCCAATTGCCGGTATGGACCGGATGTTGCTGGCGACCATGACGGACTCCGATTATTCCAGCTACAAGGTGGGTGACTTCACCGATTACGGTCTGGCATTCCTAGCAGATTATGACATTGGTGAAAACCTTGATGTGATGCTCGGCGCTCGTTACGACAGTGTTGAGTTCAATACCGACGTGGTCACCGAAAAAGTTCGCGTTGTGCCGGACGTGACCTCCGCCTCCGAAACCGAAGACGGAGTGTCCTGGACCGCGAGCGTCTCCTACAAGCTGCCGTTTGGCTTGACGCCTTATATGACCGCTTCGGAGCAAGCCACCATCATCATGGGGCAGGGCTCTGAAATCAGCCCAGATCTGGTGACCAGTGGTGATGTGCTGGCGGACTCGGAGCTCAATGAAGTGGGCCTTAAGGGTAGCTTCCTGGATGACCGCCTGTATATCTCCGGGGCCTGGTTTGAGCAAAGCCGTACCAACTACAGCGCTCAGGATCAGGTAAGCAACAGCACCACCGAGAGTGAAGGTTACGAACTGGAGGCGCGCTTCCTGGTGACTGATAACTTCACCATGACGGCGGCGTTCACCCATGTGGAAGTGACCAATCTGACCGCGCTGGAAAGTACCGGTAGTCAGTTCGGTTTCCAAGGGGCGGGCGATC
>NZ_DGMV01000008.1:42467-55605 GCF_002388575.1 Marinimicrobium sp. UBA4509 | reverse complement strand
GCTATGTCATGCAGGGCCTCACATTGGTCGGTTCGGAAGAGGAAGCTCGCAAGGCGGGGATTCCGGAGAACACCTACAGCTTGACCGGTGCCTATGAGTTCGCTGATGGCTATCGTTTCACGGCCAGCGCGGTCCACTCCGACTCCACTTACAGCAGCTTTTCGCGTGCTGTGGAACTGCCCTCCTACACATTGCTAAATGCCGGCCTGAGCTATAGCAACGACAGTTGGAGCGTTAGTGCCCAAGTGAAAAACCTGACCGACGAGCGCTACTTTCGGGCCAACTTCCCGGATCTGTTCGGTAGCACCATCGTGTTGCCGGAGTTGCCGCGCCACTACTCCGTCAGTCTGGCTTACAAGTTCTAACGGCGATCGTGAGCTTAAAGGGCCGGTGTTGCCGGCCCCGAATTAGATAGAGGTTAATTATGCGACTTCGTAATTCACTGCTTCTGGCCGCTCTGTCGGTATCGACAGTGCCTGCACTGGCCGTCGATGACAGCATGGCTCGCCAGGAGCAAATGGACCGTGACGGCGCCGCCAGCCAGGAGCGGATTGATCAAATGGACGATCAGGCAAAAAGCGATTTTCAGAAATTTCGTACGGCCTCCCGTCGTCTGGAGAGTCTTAAGATCTACAACCAGCAGATGGATAAGCTGATTCAATCCCAGAACACGGAAATGCAGAGCATCCGCAATCAGATCGAGACCATTGACGATATTGAAACCGGGGCGCTACCGCTCATGCTGGAAATGACCGAAACGCTATCGGAGGTGGTCGCCTCTGATGTCCCTTTCCTTCAGAGCGAACGGGAAGAGCGTGTCGCCAATCTGAGTGAGTTGATTGATAGGGCCGACGTCAGTGCCGGCGAAAAGTATCGGCGTATCCTGGAAGCCTATCAGGTGGAGGTAGAGTATGGCCGAACCATTGAAGCTTATCGGGGCGATCTGGTGATGGATGGTGAAGCGCGCAAAGTGGAGTTTCTGCGTATAGGCCGTGTCGGGCTCTACTACCAAACCATCGACGGCAACCGGGTAGGCCGCTGGAACAGCGAACGTGACAGCTGGGAAGCGCTTGATGCGGGTTATCGTACCGCCATCCGCGACGGCCTTCGGGTCGCCCGCAAACAGGCGCCGCCCGAACTACTAACGCTTCCCATCAACGCGCCGGAGCAGTGAGGAAATCCTATGAAAGCAATGATTCGACCGTTTAAGGGATGGGCGTTTGTAGCACTGGCTGTTATGTTCTCAGCGCCCATTCTGGCTCAGGATTCGCTCGAAGCGCTGTACCAGAAAGTCAGTGCGGATGCCCGTGCCGAGGCGGCCTACAACAGCACCCGGGAGCAGGAGTTTCTGGCCCGCGCCAATGAACGCGAGCAGATGCTCGAAGACGTGAAGGCCCAATTGGCCGCCGAGGAGCGTCGCCGGGAAGAAATGAAAACCGTGTTCGACGAGAACGAGACAGTACTCTCGGACCTGACCGAACAACTCGACCGACGGGTAGGGAATCTCGGAGAACTGTTCGGCGTGTTCCGGCAGGTAGCCGGTGATATGCAGTCCATCTTTTTCGATTCCATCGTCTCGGCGGAATTTCCCGATCGCCTGGACACCATTGAACGGTTGGCGGAAGCCGAGGAGGTGCCGACTATTCCGGAAATGCAGGAACTCTGGTCGGTCATGTTGCAGGAAATTGCCGAGTCAGGAAACGTCAGCCGGTTCGACAGCGACGTGGTTCAGGCCTCGGGTGAAACCTACAGTGCCCCGGTCGTCAGGGTCGGTACCTTTAACGTCATCACAGACGACACCTACCTCGATTACGAATCCTCCACGCAGGAGCTGGTGGAACTGCCGCGTCAGCCTTCGGGTTCGGTCCGCTCCTCTGCGGAAGATCTGTACTCCGCTGCGGGGGATACCACCGTGCCGTTCGCGCTCGATCCCTCACGCGGTTCTCTGCTCGGTCTGCTGGTGCAATCCCCCAGTCTGGGCGAGCGGGTTCAGCAGGGTAAGGAAGTAGGCTACGCCATCATTGTGGTGGGCATCATTGGCATGCTGATTGTGATCGAGCGCTTGATCAAACTGGCGCGGGTGTCCAAGCGCATGCGTCGTCAGCTCAAAGATATGGAACACGCCGAAAACGACAACCCTCTGGGTCGGATGATGCAGGCCTACTACGAGAACAAGCACCTGAACGATCTCGATGCGCTCAGTAAAAAACTGGAAGAGGTCATCTTCAAGGACCTTGCCGAGCTTCGCCGGGGCCTGTCGATCATCAAAGTGCTTGCCGCCATTGCCCCGCTGATGGGTCTGCTCGGCACGGTCACCGGCATGATCGGTACCTTCCAGGCAATCACCCTGTTCGGCACCGGCGATCCCAAACTGATGGCCGGCGGTATCTCCCAGGCGCTGATTACCACCGTGCTTGGCCTGGTGGTCGCCATTCCGCTGTTGCTCTCCAGCAGCCTGCTCAGCAGCCGCGTGCAGCAGCTGAGCAAGATGATTGGTGAGCAGGCCTCGGGCATGATCGCCGATAAAGCGGTCGACATCGCCAAGACCAAAGCCTAAGCGGAGGCCAAGATGGAAGTCTTATCCAAACTGAGCGACTTCCTGGATGCCGGTGGTGATGTGCTTTGGGTCATTCTGGCCGTCACCGTCTGGCTCTGGTGCCTGATCGTCGAGCGCTACTGGTTCTTTCTGCGCGAATTGCCGGAGAACCGGTCCGGCCAGCTCGACCATTGGCGGGAGGTCCACAGCGGGTCGCGCTGGTTTAACCAGCAAAAGCGCCGCCAGCTGTTCTCCGAGGTGGAGTGCTCGATGTTACGCAACCTGAAGCTGATCACCGCGTTGATTGCCTTGCTGCCCATGCTCGGGTTGCTCGGCACCGTGACCGGCATGATCCAGGTCTTCGATGTGATGGCGTACATGGGTTCAGGAAACCCGCGTGCCATGGCGGACGGCGTCAGTGCCGCCACCATTCCCACCATGGCGGGCATGGTGGTGGCGATTCTCGCCATCCCTTTTGCGACGGAGTTGAACCGTCGCTACCAGCGCGAACGGCGGCGGTTACACACCGCCATGTCGCGCGAAGAATGACAGGCCACCGAGGTTGCTATGAGTGATAACCAGTTTTTCATGAACGAAGACGACGACAACGATATCGACATGACACCCATGCTCGATGTGGTGTTCATCATGCTGATTTTCTTTATCGTCACTTCGACTTTTGTCAAAGAGGCGGGCGTCGATGTCACTCGGCCCCAGGCGGACACCGCCATGCAGGCAGAAGCCAACAGCATTCAGATTGGCATCGACGCCTCCAACCAGGTGTTTATGGACAAGCGTCAGATCGACAAGCGCGCGATCCGCGCTAACGTAGAGCGCGGTCTGGCGGAAAGTCCGGGGGCGGCGGTCATCATTGTTGCCGACCGCGACTCCAATACGGACACCTTGATTCAGGTGATGGACCAGGCCCGGCTTGCCGGAGCCGAATCGGTATCGGTGGCGTCGGAGAATAACTGATGTGGGTGAAATATTCGGTAAGTTTGGGCGCGGCGGCGCTGCTTGGCCTGCTGATCTTTATCGGCATGCAGGTGCTGATCGCCACCGAGGGTCGGTTCGCCGATGGCAGTGGTGATCAGCCCGCTTTGAACTTCGTTCGCATCGATGCGGCAGAGGAAAAGGTGGAAACCAAAGACCGGCGCACTCCCGAGGAACCTCCGGAGCCGGATACGCCACCGGAAACTCCCACGGCCGCGGTGGAAGACAATCAGGTGCAGAACCAGAACGCGCTGTCGATGGACATGCCGAGTATGGATATGCCCTTGCAGACCGGCGGTGGGCCCAATATGGCGGGCCTGTCCGGAAGTGGTGGCACCGGTATGGGGGGCTTTGATTCGGATGTGATTCCCACGGTGAGAATTCCACCGAACTATCCGCAGCGCGCCCGTCAGGCCAAGCTGGAAGGTTACGTCACGATGCACGTACAGATTCGCGCGGACGGAACCGTCTCCAATGTCGAAGTGGTTGAGTCGAACCCTCCGCGCTTGTTTGACCAGGCCGCGGTCCAGGCCATGCAGCGCTGGCGCTTCCGCCCGAAAATGGTGGACGGTGAAGCTCAGCCCCAGCAGGCACGCCAAACGATCGAATTTACGCTGAGAGACTGACCGACATGAGTACTGTTATTGCAAACTGTCTGCGTCGTATTCGCCGACCCCTAACAGTGACGCTTCTTATAGGGTGCAGCGCTCTTGCCGTTGCTCAAGACGACTCCCTGAGTGGCAGCACTTACAACAAGCTGACCGACATTCAGGAGTTGATGGCGGAAGAGAAAACCGAAGAAGCGTTGACAGAACTTTGGGAGCTGCGTGAGGAGGTAGACCCGGACACCATGGACCTGGCCATGGTGCTGCAGATGCTCGGCTACGCTGAGCTTACCCGGGATAACCATTCTGAGGCGCTGGAATTGATGCGCGCGAGCCTGGATATCGGAAAGCTGCCGGAGCAAATGAAGGTGGAGCTTGGCTACATGGTGGCCCAGCTTTACGCCGCGCAGGAGCAATTTGACGAGGCCATCCGTTTTGCTCAGGTGTGGTTCGAAACCCTCGAAGAACCCAAACCGCAACAACTGATGTTCATGGCCAACCTGCTGGCGCAGACCGAGCGCTACGCCGATGCGATTCCGTTCGCTGAGCAGGCGGTCACCATGACTGACGAGCCTCAGGAGAGCTGGTACCAACTGCTGATTGCCGCCAGCTTCCAGTTGGAGGAGTACGACAAAGCCGCCCGCTTTCTGAAGGGCGCCGCTGGCCACTGGCCGGAAAAGTCCCAGTACTGGGAACAGTTGGCCAGTGTCTACCTGATGCTGGAACAGGAAGGAAAGGCGCTGGCCAGCCTGCAGCTCGCCTGGCGCAACGGGGTACTGGAAAAGGAAAGCTCCGTACGCTCACTGGTGCAATTGGCCATTGCCGAAGGCATTCCCGATCGTGCCGGTCGTTTTCTGGAAGCAGCGCTCGAACAGGAGCTGGTCCCGCGCGATGAGACCTTCCTCGGGTTATGGGTCAACGCCTGGAACAGTGCCCGTGAATACGACAAAGCTGTGGCCGCCTTGCAAGCGTTGGCCGAAGCTACGGGCGAGGGTGACCCTTACCTGCGCATTGCCAACATCCGCGTGGAGCAGGCCCGTTGGGCCGACGCCGTCGCGGCGCTGGAAAGCGCGCAACAACGGCCCCTGAAAAAGCCCGGACAGGTCTGGTTGACCTTGGGTATCGCTCTCACTGAACAGGAAAATTTTGAAGCGGGGCTGAACGCTCTGCGCGAGGCACGCGCCTACGATGATACTCGGGAGCAAGCCAACGGCTGGCTTAAATACGCAGAAGGCCTTCGTCGTCAAAGTCGTTGGCAGAGCCGAAACAACAGCTGAGCATACGCTCTAAATATCTGGAGTTACAATCATGTTCCACACATTATTCCGACCGTTTCGCTTCGTCGTTCTCACGTTCTTCGTGTTGGCCGCCGGTATGGCCGGTGCAGCCCAACCCAAGGCCCGCATCGCCATACTGGGTGGCACTTTTTTGAACGACATCATTTTTCATCGCGACGGTCTGATTCAGTCCGAGTTCACGATTGATACCAAGGTGGGGCAGTCACCCACCATCTACTATGCCGAGCACAAGGGCATTCCGTTCTACTACATTCACGCCCACGGTGAGGGCAAGTGGCTGGAAACCTGGGTGGCGTTGTACGACCTGGGTGTCGAGGAAGCAATCGGTGGAGCCACCGCCGGTGCCATCAACCGCAGCATGGAGGTGTACGACTACATTCTGGTGGATGACTTCATCGACCTTAATATCGACCGGCCCATCAGCATTCCCCACGAAGTGTATCGGGACCCGGACGCCATTCCACTGCCTCGCTTTGTACCGGCGGTGGATACTGACATTCGCGACATCCTGCTCGAGGAAACCCGCAAGGCCATTCTGGATAATCCGGACTACCAGGACATCAGCATTCACGACGGCGGCACGGTTCTACAGAGTCGGGGCGGCCGGTTTGAAACCGTAGCGGAAGTGGAAATGATGGCCCGCATGGGCGGTGACATTGTCACCATGAACCTCGCCTCGGAAATGGCCTATTCCCGAATGCTCGGAATCAACTACGCCGCCCTCGGTGTCATTTCCAATCCGGCCGAGGGGCGGGCCGACTGGGACTTTTCCCTGATGGAGGAGCTCTACCCGCGCGTCAATCCGCTGAGCCTCGATATCGTACTGGCCTCGCTGCCCGCCATCGCCAAACTCAAAGGCAAGCCCCGCGTGTCCGACGGTTTGATCAACCACCCCGAAATGACTTCCCAAAAGAAACAGGACTGACTTCATGTTGAAATTGACTAAACTCTCTGTGACCGGTTTGTTGTGCGCGCTACTGCTCGGCGGTTGTGCCCAGCAGGCCACCAAGGCGCCCGAGCCGATCAAAATCAAATTCGTGGTGGTTTCCATGTTTGAAATTGGCGATGTGGAAGGCGACCAGGCGGGTGAGTTCCAGTTGTGGAAAGAGCGCGCCGACCTCGACACCGTTCTGCCGTTCAAGAACTCACCGCACGACATTTACCTGAACGAAGAAACCGGCGTACTCGGCATCATTACCGGCATCGGCACCGCCTATTCCGCCGGTACCGCCATGGCGCTGGGCATGGATCCGCGCTTTGACCTGACCGACGCCTACTGGCTGGTGGCGGGTATCGCCGGGATCGACCCGGAGGATGCCTCCATTGGTTCGGCCGCCTGGGCCGAGTACCTGGTCGATGGCGACCTTGGGCACCAGATCGATATGCGGGAGGTGCCGGAGGATTGGGAGATCGGTATTTTTCCCCGTCATACGCGCAAGCCTTACGACCCGAACAAACCCGAACCCACGTTTGAAATGTTGCAGCTGAATTCCGAGTTGTTCAATTGGGCTTTTGAACTGACCAAAGACGCCGAGCTACCGGATATGGAAGGGCTGGAGGAGACCCGCTCCATGTACACCGACCACCCCAACGCGCAGAAGCCGCCGTTCGTTCTCAAGGGTGACCAACTGGCGGCCATGCGCTTCTGGCACGGTGAAATTCTCAACGACTGGGCCAATAAGTGGGTCGACTACTGGACCGATGGCAAAGGGGAGTTCGTGACCTCCGCCATGGAAGATACCGGGACCTTTCTGTCCCTGAGCCTGTTGGACAATCTGGGCAAAGTGGATAAAGACCGGGTCATGGTACTGCGCACTGGCAGTAACTACACCATGCCGCCTCCGGGCGTGACCGCGGTCGACAATCTGCTGGCGGAAAATGACGGTTACGCCGGGCTGGATGCGGCGCTCGAAAGTGCCTACATCGTCGGCTCTGAAGTGATGGAGGAAATTCTGACCAACTGGGATACTTACCAGGACCGCATTCCTTCGGTGGCTGATCTGCCCTGATGCCTATGGACCTGCGTGCGTATACTTGGCGGCCCGAAAAACGGGTCGTCCCCACCGTTGGCGGCGGTCCTCTGTCGGGGCTGCGGCTGGCGGTCAAGGACCTGTTCCATATCGCCGGTCTGCCCACGGGCGCCGGCAACCCGGACTGGCTCGCCAGCCATCCGCTGCCCACCCGCACCGCACCGGTGGTCGAGCAACTGTTGAACGCCGGCGCCGAACTGGTGGGCAAAACCCTGACCGATGAGTTGGCCTACAGCCTCAATGGTCAGAACATTCATTACGGCACGCCCATGAACCCAAAAGCCAAGAATCGCCTGCCCGGCGGCTCCAGTTCCGGTTCCGCCGTGGTGGTGGCCGCTGGCGAGGCGGACATCGGGCTGGGCACCGACACGGGGGGTTCCATCCGTGTGCCCGCGAGCTACAACGGCCTGTTCGGTCTGAGGCCCACCCACGGCGAGCTGAGTCTGGAGGAGACCGTGCCACTGGCCCCGCGCTTCGACACCGTGGGCTGGATGACGAACACCCTTGCCTTGCTCAGGCGGGTCGGCGAGGTTCTGCTGCCGGAGGATATGCCGAGCCGAACCGCCAGCGGCCCGATCACGCTGGCGGTACTGGTGCCGGAGCAGGGCGATCAACCGCTCTGGCGCGAAGAGCATGATGCCTGGCTTCAGTCCCTCGGCACTTCGGCGGTGATTCTACGGCGAATTGACGTGAACGGGGATTGGCTCAACCACGCCAGCGAGTGTTTCCGAACGCTGCAGGGGCGGGAAATCTGGCGCACCCACGGCCGCTGGATCACCGAGCGCAAACCGGTGTTCGCCCCGGACATACAGGCGCGCCTGCAATGGAGTCGGGGTTTGACCGAGGCCGATGAGCTCGCCGCCGAGCGCGACCGGGCGCCACTGTGCGCCACCATCGCCCGTTGGTTTGAAGGCGTGGAAGCGGTGCTGATGCCCACCACGCCCGGGCCCGCTCCAAGGCTTGACGCCGCCAGTGACCGGATCGCGGTCTATCGCAGCCAATTGATGGGCCTGACGGCTCCGGCGGGGCTGTGCAGTCTGCCGCAGTTGCACCTGCCGGTGCTCTCCCGCGACGGGGCGCCCATGGGCGTCTCGCTGCTGGGCGCGCATCGGCACGACAAAGTGCTGCTCGAACTGGCACACACCCTGACGGAGAACCACTCATGACTGAAGTGGCGTTCAGCGCTCCCCACCGCGAGGCGGCGAACATCGGCCTGAAAGTGCTGGAAGAGGGCGGCAACGCGGTGGATGCCATGATCGCGGGGGCCGCCGCCATCAGTGTGCTCTACCCCCATATGAACAGCCTGGCCGGTGACGGCTTCTGGCTGATTCACGAACCGGGCCACGCCCCCCGGGCCATCGACGCCTGCGGTACCGCCGCGGAGCGGGCCAGCATTGGTTACTACCGGGAACAGGGGCTGGAGGCCATACCTCCGCGCGGGGCTCCGTCGACCCTGACCATGGCCGGTACCCTGGCCGGCTGGCAGCGGGCCCGGGAGCTGATCGGCGAAACCCGTCACCTGAAGCCGCTGAAAGAGCTACTGGCGCCGGCCGCCACTCTGGCGCGTGAGGGGGTTCCGGTCACCGAGTCTCTGGCCGCCGCCAGCCGCAAGGTGTCGACCGAACTTCAGGCGGAAACCGAATACCAGTGGCTCTTTACCCGAAAGGGAGCGCCGCTCAAGGTGGGTGATACGCTGCGCAACCCGGAGCTGGGGGATTTTCTCGACCGCCTCGCCCGCCAGGGACTGAAAAGCTTTTATCGGGGCGAGATCGCCGGGGAGCTCGCGGCCGCGCTGGAAGCGGCGGGCAGCCCGTTGCGCCTGTCGGATTTCGAGAACTACCACGCCAAGCTGGTGAGGCCGCTGTCGGTCACCACCCGCTTCGGCGAATGTTACAACCTGCCGGCGCCCACCCAGGGGCTGGCCTCGCTGATCATCCTGGCGCTCTATGACCGGCTCTATCGGGACGACTGGTCCGAAGCGCAGAAAATTCATACCCTGGTGGAAGCCACCAAGCAGGCGTTCTTGATCCGGGACCGGGAAATTGCCGACCCCCGCTACATGCGTCAACTCGGCCAGTTGTGGCTGGCGGACCAGACGCTGGACGAGTTGGCGGGGCGCGTTGGCGATACTGCCTCGCCCTGGCCCCGTGTCGCCGAGCCGGGCGACACCGTCTGGATGGGCTGCGTGGATCGGCGCGGCACCATGGTCAGTTTTATCCAGAGTCTCTACTGGGAGTTCGGCTCCGGGGTGGTGATTCCCGGCACCGGCCTGGTGTGGAACAACCGGGGCCTGAGTTTCCGGCTGGACCCGGATCATCACAACGCCCTGCGCCCGGGCGCCCGCCCTCTGCACACGCTCAACCCCGCGTTGGCCCTGTTCAACGATGGCCGACGCATGGCCTACGGCTCCATGGGCGGGGAAGGCCAGCCGCAGACCCAGGCGGCGCTGTTGACCCGCTACTGGTACGACGGCCTGCCCCTGGACGAAGCCATCAATCGTGGTCGCTGGCTGTTGGGCCGAACCTGGGGCGAGACCGATGATGATCTCAAACTGGAAGCCGACCTGGCGGATCGGGTGGGGGATGAGTTGGCCCGCATGGGACATCGGACCCGCACCGTGCCGTCGCACAGTGAAATGATGGGGCACGCCGGCGCGGTGGTCGCGCTCAATGGCGGCCCGGTCATCGCCGCCAGCGACCCGCGCAGCGATGGCGCCGGATTGGTAGGGAGGGCCCCCGCTTGAGTGCCTTTTTAAATGAATGGCTGCCCACGATTCTCGCCATGCTTGCCACCGGAGCGCTCGCCGGCGTTCTTGCCGGCCTGCTCGGAGTGGGCGGCGGCATTGTCATCGTGCCGGTGCTGTATTTCGTATTGCAGGGCCTGGGCGTCGACCCCGACGTAGCCATTCGAGTGGCGACCGGCACCTCCCTCCTGGTGATCGTACCCACCAGTCTTTCCTCGGTTCGCGCCCACCATCGGCGGGGCAACGTCGACTGGGCGCTGATCAAGCGCTGGTGGCCTTTTATGGTGTTCGGCGTCATTGGCGGGAGCGCCACGGCCCTGGTAGTCAACGGCCGGGTCATCAGCGGTGTGTTTGGCGTTATCGCCCTCCTGGTGGCCGCCAATATGCTCTTTCGCCCCAAGGCGCCGCCAGTGTCCGAGTCGCTTCCCGGCCTGCCGGGGCAGGGGGTAATGGCCGGCGCCATCGGCTACTTCTCGGTGATGATCGGTATCGGTGGGGGCACCCTGGGCGTACCCATGCTCACAGCCTGTAACGTCGCCCCGCACCGGGCCGTGGGCACCGCCGCTTTCTTCGGCCTTCTGATCGCCCTGCCGGGTGCCACCGCGATGCTGCTGGCCCAGACGCCCGCGGGTGCCCCCGCCGGCATGGTCGGGCTGGTTAACCTCGCCGGCTTCGCCGCCATTGTGCCGCTCACGGTGCTGCTGGCGCCGGTCGGTACATGGCTGGGTTCCAAACTGGACGCGCTCTGGCTCAAACGCGTGTTCGCCATTTTTCTGTGCATCAGCGGCGCGCGCATGCTGATGCAGACCCTGGGAGTGTGATATGTCCGAAACTCTTCAACCCGCCTCCAATCTGATGCGGCCCTTCTCCCCTCCCCCGCGCCTGTTGATGGGCCCGGGCCCGATTACTGTGGACCCGCGCGTATTGCGC
Organism: Marinimicrobium sp. UBA4509; assembly: GCF_002388575.1. Lineage (NCBI taxonomy): Bacteria > Pseudomonadati > Pseudomonadota > Gammaproteobacteria > Cellvibrionales > Cellvibrionaceae > Marinimicrobium > Marinimicrobium sp. UBA4509. The sequence continues at coordinate 44,470 of NZ_DGMV01000008.1, read as the reverse complement.
GCCATGTCCGCGCAGTTGGTGGGCCAGTACGACCCTGCCATGACCCGGTGCATGAACGAAACCATGGCCCTGTACCGGGCGGTTTTCGAGACCGACAACGAATGGACCTTTCTGGTGGACGGCACCTCACGCGCGGGCATCGAGGCGGTGCTGGTGTCGTTGCTCGAGCCTGGGGACAAGGTGCTGGTGCCCATCTTCGGCCGCTTCGGCCACCTGCTCACCGAGATTGCCGAGCGCTGTGGGGCCGAGGTGCACACCCTTGAGACGGCGTGGGGCCAGGTTTTTACCCCGGAGGAGATTGAAACCGCCATCCGCAGGGTACAGCCCAAAGTGCTCGCCGTGGTGCAGGGGGACACCTCCACCACCATGCTCCAGCCGCTCGAAGAGCTGGGAGCCATCTGTCGTGAGCACGGTGTCCTGTTCTACTCCGACGCCACCGCCTCCATCGGGGGTAACCCTTTCCGCACTGATGACTGGGGCCTGGATGCGGTATCGGTCGGCCTGCAGAAATGCCTCTGCGGACCGTCGGGCAGCGCGCCCCTGACGCTGAGCCGAAGAGCCGTGGACGTCATTCGCCGCCGCAAACATGTGGAGGCGGGGATTCGCAGTGAACACCACCGGGACGGCCAGGGCCCGCGCATTCCCTCAAACTATTTCGATCTGGGCATGATCATGGATTACTGGGGCGAGGAGCGGCTCAACCATCACACCGAAGCCACCACCATGCTCTACGGCGCCCGCGAGTGCGCCCGCATTCTGCTCGAGGAGGGCATCAAGGCGGCCATCGAGCGCCACCGCATTCACGGCCTCGCAATGGCCGAGGGCCTGGCCGCCATGAACCTCAGGCTGTTCGGCGACCAGGCGAACAAAATGCACAACGTCGTGGGTATTTATATCCCCGATGGCATTCCCGGGGAGCCGGTACGCCAAGCCATGCTGAACGATTTCGGTATCGAAATCGGTACCTCTTTTGGTCCTTTGCACGGCAAAATCTGGCGTATTGGCACCATGGGCTATAACGCCCGTAAAGACGCCGTACTGCAGACTCTGGCGTCGCTGGAGGCTGTGCTTCGCCGGTGTGGTCACACACTTACCGCTGGTGCCGGAACCGATTGTGCGCTGGAAATATACACCGAGGAGGGCGTCGTATGAGCGTCGATCTGAATCTCTCGGAAGCGGCTCTGGCCGAGCCGGCCGCTCGCCTGATGACCCGCTGTGACGAATTGGCTGGCATTAGTTCGGATCCTGACTGCCTAAGCCGTTTTTATCTGACACCTGAACACCGTAAGGCCAACGATAAGGTGGCGGGATGGATGAGAGCAGCGGGTCTGGAGACTTGGGAGGATGCCGCCGGCAATCTGTGGGGCCGCTACGCCGCAGCCGATCCGGCTGCGACCCAAGCGTTGATTGTGGGTTCCCATTTGGACACTGTGCCCAATGCTGGTCGCTACGACGGTATGCTGGGAGTGCTGACCGCACTTTCCGCCGTCGAGCAATTGCGAGCGGCCAAGGTACGACTGCCTTTCCATATTGATATCGTCGGTTTTGGTGATGAGGAGGGCGCGCGTTTTGGCACCACCTTGTTGGGTAGCCGCGCGGTCGCCGGCACTTGGCAGGATTCTTGGTGGGAGTTGACTGACGCAGAAGGCGTCTCTTTGTACTCGGCCTTCGAACGGTTCGGTTTGAACCCGGCCAGAATTGGTGAGGCAGCCCGTTCGCCGCAGGGCTTACTGGGCTATCTGGAACTACACATCGAACAGGGGCCTGTGCTTGAACAACGGGACGAACCCTTGGGGGTGGTTACAGCCATCGCTGGTGCTCGCCGCGTTGATATTGAACTGGTTGGTCATGCAGGTCACGCAGGCACCGTGCCGATGAACATGCGGCGTGATGCTTTGGTTGGTGCGGCAGAATTTATTCTTGCAGCCGAGAGAGTGGCCCGGGAGGAGGGAGTTGTTGCCACTGTGGGGCGGTGTGAGGCGTTACCCGGTGGCGTCAATGTT
>NZ_DGMV01000008.1:41436-42357 GCF_002388575.1 Marinimicrobium sp. UBA4509 | reverse complement strand
TTACCCGGTGGCGTCAATGTTATTCCTGGCGCAGTGCACCTGTCATTGGATATCCGCTCCGCAGATGATCGCCTTCGCGATCACGCGTTGACGATCATTCGCGACCAATTAAAGCATATTGAAGAGCTCCGGGAGTTGAGCTCTACGTGGCGAGAAATCCATAATGCCCCGTCAGTCGCCTGTGCTGAGTGGTGGCAACAATTACAGTGCTCCGTGCTATCAGACCTCAATCTTAAGGCGCTGCGTTTGATGAGTGGGGCGGGGCACGATGCAATGGCCATGGCGGAAATTACTGATTGCGCGATGTATTTTCTGCGCTGCAAAGGTGGTATCAGTCATCATCCAGATGAGTCCGTTGCGCAAGCGGATCTGATTCCCGCAATAGCAACTCTGGTCCAAACACTACTTCACGTGCGGCGAACGGGATGAAACCCGCGACCGCCTGTGCTTTAATGAGGTGAAGCACACAGTTCTTTGACCCTCAGGAGTCGGCGGTGCCCCTTGCCAAACCCACAGCCCCGGACTTACTCGAAAGCCTCTATGACGGCGCGATGAACCCGGAGCGCTGGCCCCGGTTTCTCGGACAATTGGCCACCCGCTTCGACGGTGGAACCGCTTCCCTGCGCATTACCGATATCGAAAAACCACGGGTTTACTCCTCTTTCACTCAGGGGTTTGATGCCGAAGCCAATCGGCGCTACATGGAAGAATCCGTGGCGGTTGACCTGTTTCGTGACGCGCTGTCGGCGGCGCCCTTGGGCACCACACTGGCCAGTCACGAGATTGTGTCCGACCGGGAGTTTGAGCGCAGCGCGCACTATCAGATGGTGTTTCGTCCCAACGGGAACTTCTATGCCATGGGCGCCCAGTTCGAGCGCCAGGCCTCCCGGGCCGCGCATATCGGCGTTCACCGCCCCCGCC
>NZ_DGMV01000008.1:25960-41359 GCF_002388575.1 Marinimicrobium sp. UBA4509 | reverse complement strand
GCCCCCGCCGTGCCGGGCCTTTCTCCCGCTCGGAACAGCGCGAACTGGATATCTTTTATCCCCACCTGAAACGCGCCGCCCGCATGATGCAGTTAATGGGGGAGTTTGAAGTCGTGTTGGGGCAGGCGAGAGCCGCGCTGGATTGCCTGCCTTACGGTGTCTGGCTGGTGGACCGGCAGAGGCGTTGTCAGTGGTTCAACGCTGTGGCGGAAGAGGCGATGCAGACGCATGTCTATGGCCTTGGGCTCAGCGGCGATCGGTTGCAGTTGCGGGATGCCATGGAAGAGTCCCGGTGGCGATCTGTCTGTGACCGGGTGAGCCGTGGTGATATCAGCGCCGATGTGATGCCCCTCGGCCACTCCGGCGCCACACTCGTGGCCATGCAGTATCGCCGGCCGTCGGCCCACGCACTCATGGGCCCCGAGCAGGAGGCGCTATTGGTGTTTCTGTTGGATCCGGAGCGACCGGTCAAGCCCAACGCCCAGCGCCTTCACACCCTCTATGGCCTGACCCAGGCGGAGATTCGTCTGCTGGGGGAATTGTTGCGCGGCTATGAGCTGTCCGAGATCAGCGCCTGCCTGAATCTGTCCATTCATACCGTGCGGGCCCAGTTGAAATCGGTCATGCGCAAGGTGGGCGTTACCCGCCAGGCGCAATTGATCCGCAAGCTGTTGATGGTGTGTGCGGCACTGCCATCGGATGGAGACGCGCATTGACCATCGAATGCTGTATTGACCGACCGGATGGGCGTCGCCTGCGGGTGCTGGAGCAGGGAGCACCCGACGCGCCGGTCTGGATTTACCTGCACGGGCTTCCGGGGTCGGCGGATGAAGCCCGGTTGCCGGAGGCTGTTGCGGAAAAGGTCCGATTGTTGGCGTTTGATCGTCCCGGTTTTGGTGGATCCACCTCATGCCCCGAGTATACCCTGGCCATGCTCGCAGAGGATATTGGCGCGATCGCTGATGCGTATTCGGTGCCGACGATCCGCTTACTGGGTTTTTCGGCCGGCGGTCTCTTTGCCCTTGCCGCGGCCCGAGTGCTCGGCGAGCGGGTGTCCCGGATGGTATCGGTGGGGGCGCCGGCGCTGCACTGGTTGGATGATCCCGATCGGGAAGCGGCGGCACTGACCGCCGGTGCCTGGCAGGGCGCCCGGGACAATCCGGCGCAGCTTGCCGAGTCCCTGACCGCTCTGACCGGCGACGGAGCCACCTTGCAGGAGGCGATGCGCAGCAGCCTGTCAGCGGAAGATCTTGCGGTTCTGGATGAGTCCGATACAAAACACCGGTTCGCGCAGACCATGACACAAGCCACCCGACAGGGGCCGGCTACATCGGCGTCGGCCCTTTCCCGTGAACTGCAGTTGATGGTGTCACCCTGGCGCTATGAACTGGAGACGCTACCGGCATCGGTCAACTTTATCCATGGCGATAGCGACCAGTTGCTCACCGTGCGCCACCTGGAGGCTCTTCACCAGAGCTGTCCTCACAGTCGCGCCGTTATTTTGCCGGGAGAGGGGCATTACTCGCCCCTGCTGGGACCCGGCGCGTCGGCATTATGGACCGACTGGATTCTGGAAAACGCCTGACAACAAAAGCCTTGAGCGGTAATAAAACTGCTTGTCAAAAGCGACACGTTGAGGGCAAAATTCGCGCCTCCTGCGGCTCGCCGTTTCTTTGAGTCTTTGTCATGCGTTTCGCCAGTTTCGATGTGTTTCGCACTCTGGGGTTTCCCGATACCCGCCATTTCAAACCCGACCACCTGTTCCGCCATCAGTCCGAGCTGAGTGCGGCCGAGTGGATATTGTTTCCCGAGTACTGGCAGATCAATGCGTTGATCTACGGCATGGGCTGCCGGGTATTTCCCAGCCAGGCCAGCTATCTGTTGGGGCACAACAAAATTGAAATGACCCGGGCATTTCAGACCGTGGCGCCGGCCCATGTACCGTTGACCCACATTCGCGCGAATACCCCGGACAATGCCGAGGAACTCTGGCAGGAGATGACTCACCCGTTTGTCGCCAAGCTCGCCAAAAGCAGTATGGGAGAGGGCGTGTGGTTGATCGAAGAGCGGGATCAATGGCGCGAGTATCTCGGGCGGACCGACACCCTCTATGTGCAAGAGTGGCTGCCCATCGATCGGGATGTGCGGGTGGTGGTCGTCGGGGATCAGGTGCTGGCGGCCTACTGGCGACTGCAATCCGGGTTCAGTTTTCACAACAATGTGGCGCGTGGCGGGAGTGTGGATTACAGCCCCGTGCCCGCGGTGGTGGCCGACCTGGCGCTGTCGGTCGCGCGAAAGCTGGGGGTGGATCACGCTGGGTTTGATATTGCTCTGGTGGGCGATCATCCCTACTTGTTGGAATTCAACCGCCTGTTCGGCAACCAGGGTATTCCGGGCGGCGGCCAGCGTCTGCGCGAGGCGATTCTGGGCTATCTGGAGCGTCAATCCGCACAGAATGACGGCCCCAGTCGCCCGCCGGAGCCGGTAGCGGCATAACGGCGTGTTGGTTTATTCCAGCGCGCGTGTCGGCTCATCCGGCTTGGCGTAGGCCAGCCGCTCCAGGCGCTCGGTGCGATGGTAGCTGTCCAGCCCGGAAATGGTCACCGCGTCCAACGCTTCGATATCCACGTAGCCGTCCGGTTGAATCACATTCGGCTCCACATGCACTGCGACGATTTCACCGACGATAAAATCGGTGTTGTTGGACTCCAGGTGTTTGCACTCCAGCAGTTTCAAGCCGATCTTCAGGCGGCTCTCGCCGACATAGGGGGCCGGGTGATCTTCCAGATAGCTTGGTTTTAACCCGGTGGCATCGAATTCCGATTGCCCGCGAAGGTAGCGAGCGGAGGTTTGATGGGCCGGGCGGATCATGCCGCCATGCACCTGATTCAGGGTGTAGTAACCGGTGGCCAGAATATTTCCCACGCTGTGCCGCTCTACCGTGCGCGGGCGCGTCACCATGCCCATCAGCGGTGGATTGGCCCCCAAATGGATGACCGAGTTGACGATTGCCAAATTGGGGTGGCCGTCCTGGTCCACAGTGCCGACCAGATTGGCGCTCTTGAAGCCCGCCAGGGAGTTGATGAATTGCGCGCGGTAGCGCTTTTCCATCTGCTCGATGCTCGGGCGGTCAAAGTACAGGGAAGAAGTCATAGTCGCTCCACAATGGCTTGTGGAAACACTATACGACAAGGTGGGGGCAATGGGTCAAAAAAAGGGGGTGGTCGGGGCCACCCCAAAGGATCGACTTCATGAAGCAATGAAGAAGAAGGGGAAATGCTATTTGGCAGAAACGCGTCAGACCTGAATGCTGACCACACCGTTTTCCACGCGAACCGGGTACACCGGTACCGAGTGGGCGTCGGACTCCAGGCACTCGCCGGTGCGCAGATCGTAGTGCTCCTTGTACAGCGGTGAGGCCACCACGGTGCGCTCGCCCAGGGAGCCGATAATGCCCCGGCTCAGGACGTTGGCTTTGCCAACCGGGTCGTAGTTGCCGATGGCAAAGACTTCATCGAGGGTCTTGCTGTAGAAAATTGCGACCTGCTTCTGATGGATCAGGGCGCACAGGCCGCTGTTGGGTTGCAGGTCGGCTTTGCTGCATACCTCAACCCAGGTCTGTTCCACTTTCTTGGCGACGGCGGTATTCATGGTGATGCTCTCCTTAAAGGCAATCGGTCATTGAACACAAACTTCAGGAATTGATTTCCACTAACGGGATGCGGTTCTTGCGCTCCTCGTCGGTGGCGGGGCGACGCTGACCGCGCTCGGCCACATAGGCGAGGTTGTCATCGATCTCGTCACTGTTGATAAAGTGGCGGAAGCGCTTGAGCTTTTCCGGATCTTCCAGGGTGGTCTTCCACTCGCACTGGTAGTTGGCCAGGTTGCGGGTCATGTCATCTTCCAGCTCCCGGCCGATATTCAGCTTGTCTTCAATCACCACTTCTTTCAGGTAATCCAGCCCGCCTTCCAGGTTCTCCATCCACACCGAGGTGCGCTGCAAGCGATCGGCGGTGCGGATGTAGAACATCAGAATCCGGTCGATGTACTGAATCAGCGTGTCGTCGTCCAGGTCGGTGGCGAACAGGTCCGCGTGGCGCGGACGCATGCCGCCGTTGCCGCAGACGTACAGGTTCCAACCTTTTTCCGTGGCAATTACGCCGATGTCTTTCGACTGGGCTTCGGCGCATTCGCGGGTGCAGCCGGATACGGCAAACTTGATTTTGTGCGGTGCGCGCAGGCCCTTGTAGCGGTTCTCGATGGCGATGGCCATATCCACGCTGTCCTGCACCCCGTAGCGGCACCAGGTGCTGCCCACACAGGATTTCACCGTACGCACGGATTTCCCGTAGGCGTGGCCGGTTTCAAAACCGGCGTCGATCAGTTTTTTCCAGATGATCGGCAACTGGTGCAATTGCGCACCGAACAGGTCCACCCGCTGACCACCGGTAATCTTGGTGTACAGGTTGAACTCCTTCGCGACCTCACCGAGCACGATCAGCTTTTCCGGGGTGATTTCGCCCCCGGCCACTCGGGGCACTACGGAGTAGGTGCCGTCCTTCTGCATATTGCCCAGATAAATGTCGTTGGTGTCCTGCAGGCCCAGGTGTTCTTCCTTCAGAACGTAATCGTTCCAGAAGGAGGCGAGAATCGAACCGACCGTGGGCTTACAGACTTCGCAGCCCAGGCCCTTACCGTGACTCGCCAACAGCTCGTCAAAGGTTTTGATCTGTTTGACGCGCACAATATCGGCCAGCTCCTGGCGGCTGTACTCGAAGTGCTCGCACAGGTGGTTGTTCACCTCCACACCCAGGGCGCTCAGCTCGGCGTCCATCACCTGCTTGGTCAATGCCGCGCAACCACCACAGCCGGTGGCGGCGCCGGTGCAGGACTTGATGCCGCCCATATCGGTACAGCCATTCTGCACCGCATCGCGAATCGAGCCTTTGGTAACGTCGTGGCAGGAGCAGATCTGGGCCGTGTCGGGCAGGGCATCCACACCCATGCCCACCGGTGCCTCGCCGTCGGTGGCGGGCAGAATCAACTGCTCCGGTGAAGCAGGCAGGTCCATCCCGTTCACGCAGATCTGTTGCAAGGTACCGTAGGCGTCGGTGTCGCCCACCAATACCGCCCCCAGCAGTTTCTTGCCGTCTTCGGAGACGATCAGGCGTTTGTACACTTCGGCCACACCGTCGCTGTAGGTATAGCTTTGGGCGCCGGGTGTCATTGCCAGGGCATCGCCGACACTGCCCACGTCCACGCCGAGCAGCTTGAGCTTGGTGCTCATGTCGGCGCCGGTGAAGGATTGCTCGGCGCGGCCCTGAATATGCTCAACGGCAATTTTGGCCATCTGGTAACCCGGGGCCACCAGGCCGAAAATCTGGTTGTTCCACAGGGCACATTCGCCAATGGCGTAGACGTTGTCCGCCGAGGTCTGGCAGTGGTTATTGATGGCGATGCCTCCGCGTTCACCCATTGCCAGGCCCGCCTGCTTGGCGAGTTCATCCCGCGGGCGAATACCGGCGGAGAAAATCACCATATCGGTTTCCAGGTGCGAGCCATCGGCGAAGTTCATCCGGAAGCGGCACTCATCACCTTCGATAATTTCCTTGGTGTTCTTGCCGGTGTGCACACTTACACCCAGTTTTTCGATTTTCCGGCACAGCAGTTGGCCGCCGCCTTCATCCAACTGACGGGCCATCAGACCATTGGAAAATTCCAGCACGTGGGTTTTCAGGCCCAGGTTCTTGAGCGCATTGGCCGCTTCCAGGCCGAGCAGACCGCCGCCGATGACCGCGCCCACCTGACTGTTCTGGGCCGAGGCGGTAATGGCTTCCAGGTCTTCAATGGTGCGGTACACCAGGCAGTGATCCTGATCCCCACCGGGGATGGGGGGCACAAACGGATAGGAGCCCGTGGCCAACACCAGCTTGTGATAGGCCTCGGTACGGCCGCTCGCCGTGGTCACCGTCTGCTCGTCCGGCTGGATGCTCACCACCTTGTCGTTCAGGGTGTACACCACGCCGCGCTCGCGGTAATCGTCCTCGGTGGTCAGCGCCAGATCCTCGACCGTCGAGCCGTCAAAGTAGCTGCTCAGCTTGACCCGGTCATAGGCCAGGCGCGGCTCTTCGGAAAAGGTGATGATCTCGTAATCACCGGCGTTCTCCACACTCAATAAAGTGTCGATAAACTTATGCCCGACCATGCCGTTGCCGACCACAATAATGCGCTGTTTCATAAAACCACTCCTGACTAAACTCAAAATTCTGATTCCGGTTTTACCGGTATTGGTGGATGACGGCCTTCGGCCTACGCAATCGACCGCTGCTGCGCCTCACTCAAAAACTGCTCCGGCGCCAACTGGTCCGCCAACCGGACCACATCCCCCACCACAATCAACGCCGGGGATTGCACGGCTTTGCGCTCGGCGGTCTCGGCCAACGCTTCCAACGTGGTGGTCAACACCCGCTGATTCGCCCGGCATCCGTTTTCAATAAACGCGGCGGGCGTATCGCCACTCAAACCGTGAGTCATCAATTGCCCGGCAATCTCTTCCGACCGGCTCACGCCCATATAAAAAACCAGGGTGTGATTCAACTGCGCCAGCGCCGGCCAATTGGCGGTCACTTCGGTTTCGCCGTGGCCGGTCACCAAGGTGCAGCCCTGGGATACGCCGCGATGGGTCAAGGGCATATGGGCGCTGCTGCTGCAACCGGAGGCGGCGGTAATACCCGGTACCACCTCGGCGTTCACACCGGCCTGGCGCAGGGTCATCAGTTCCTCACCGCCGCGACCAAACACAAAGGGGTCGCCGCCTTTAATGCGGCATACGGTTTTGCCCATCAGTGCCTGGTCCACCAGGCGCTGATTCAGATCGTCCTGCGCAATGCTGTGATGATTTTTCGACTTGCCGACATAAAGTGCGGGGGTGCCGTTCGGAAACAGCGCGCGAATATCCGCACTCACCAACTGGTCGTAAAAAATGATGTCCGCGCTTTCAATCGCGCGCAGCGCTTTCAGGGTCAGCAACTCGGCATCGCCGGGACCGGCACCCACAAGCCATACTTTCCCGGTTGATGCGGGAGTCGAGCGGGTCGGCTTGGCCGAGGGAATCAAAGGTTCAATGTTCATGGAGTTCATAACGGTTGCCCTGAAAAATCATTTTACGAATGCATGGTTGGGCTAGAGCAAAGACAGTGCCATTCACTGACAAACCCCATGAAAAAGTTTATAACCCCTTATTTTTCATGCGCTTAGCGGGCACACATTCTGCAGCGCGGGATTTTTATGCGTTACAAGTTCACGCGAAACGAGCACCACGGACGTGCAAAGGTGCGCTGAAATAATGCAAAACGGTGAAGGCGGGCTATGAGCAATTTGCGTTGAAATTGTGCAAGTGGTGGTGCGTCGTGCGCCATACCGGTGCTCTTGCAGATTTTTCGTTGGAATGAGTGCGTGAACTGAGGTGAATTCGGCCGAACGACCGACATTTAATGGCAGGAAATGAAATTGGCGTGGCGATTGCAGTACTTGAAGGCGTGATGACAACAAACACTTTCTATATTGCAGGTTGATCCATGACAGTTCATCGGTACGAACCCATTCCCACCGCCCAAGCCGAGTCCACGGTACAGACCACCTGTGCCTACTGTGGTGTTGGCTGTGGCATAAAGGCCACGGTGAATACCGAGGAACGGAAGGTGTTGATCGAGGGAGACGAGACCCATCCGGCCAACCTGGGGCGGCTCTGTTCCAAAGGCCTGGCGCTGGGGGAGACCCTGGTGGACACCGGTCGACTGCTCCACCCGAAAGTGCACGGCGAACAGACCAGTTGGAATCACGCGCTGCAGACTGTGGCTCAGGGTTTTGTGGATACCATTGTCGAGCACGGCCCGGACTCGGTGGCCTTTTATGTGTCCGGGCAACTGTTGACCGAAGACTACTACCTGGCCAACAAGTTGATGAAGGGCTTTATCGGCAGCGGCAATATCGACACCAATTCCCGCTTGTGCATGTCCTCCAGCGTGGCCGGGCACAAGCGCGCCTTTGGCAGCGATACGGTGCCGGGCTGCTACACCGATCTGGAACAGGCGGACATGATCGTGCTCACCGGCTCCAATCTCGCCTGGTGCCACCCGGTATTGTTCCAGCGTATCAAGGCCGCCAAACAGCAGCGCCCTCATATGAAGGTGGTGGTGATCGACCCGCGCCGAACCGACACCTGCGATATCGCCGACCTGCATCTGCCCATTCATCCGGGAACAGATGTGGCGTTGTTCAATGGCCTGCTCAGTTATCTGGCCCAACACAACGCCATTGACGAAGACTTTGTCCAGGCCCATACCGAGCATTTTACCGAAGCCCTGGTGGCCGCCATGGAAGACGCTGGTCAGCGCCCGGTGCTGGCCGAACAACTCGGCGTGGCCGACTATCAGTTGGAAACCTTTTTCCAGTGGTACGCCCAGACCGAAAAAACCGTCACCGTCTATTCCCAGGGGGTGAATCAGTCCACCGCCGGCACTGACAAAGTCAATGCCATCATCAATTGTCACCTGGCCACCGGCCGTATCGGCCGGGCGGGCATGGGGCCGTTCTCCGTCACCGGCCAGCCCAATGCCATGGGTGGCCGTGAGGTCGGCGGCTTGGCGAACACCCTGGCGGCCCATATGGAGTTTGACCACCCGGAGCATTGGCAACTGGTGCGGGACTTCTGGAAAGCGGACAACCTCGCCACCCGTCCCGGCCTGAAAGCCGTGGACATGTTCGACGCCGTCGCCTCCGGCAAAATCAAAGCCATCTGGATCATGGCCACCAACCCGGTCATGAGCCTGCCCAACGCCGACAAAGTCAAGCAGGCCTTGAAGGACTGTCCGTTGGTAGTGGTGTCCGACTGTATTGAAGACACCGACACCACGCGCCTGGCCGACGTGCTATTGCCCGCCGCCGGCTGGGCCGAAAAATCCGGCACCGTGACCAACTCCGAGCGGCGCATTTCCCGCCAGCGGGCCTTGCTGCCGCCCCTGGGGGAAGCAAGGCCGGACTGGTGGATCATCGCCGCCGTGGCCAAACAGATGGGTTACGGTCGCGCCTTCGACTACGCCAGCGAAGCCGAAGTGTTCAGCGAATACGCACGCCTGACCGCCACCGACAATAATGGCACCCGGGATCTCGATCTGGGTCACTATAGTCACTTGACCCTGAATGACTACGACAGCCTGCCGCCGCGGCAATGGCCGCTGCCGACGAAAGCCCCGTTGCCCGATGGCGACCAGCGCCTGTTTGGCGATGGTGTGTTCTTTACCCCCTCCGGCCGGGGGCGGTTCGTGTCGGTACGCTATCGCGCACCGGCCACCCAGGTGGATAGCCACTACCCGCTGACCCTGAACACCGGCCGCATCCGCGACCAATGGCATAGCATGACCCGCACCGGCCTGGCCTCGCGCCTGTGCGGCCACCTGCCGGAGCCGTTTATCAGCATTCACCCCAAGGATGCCGGGCGCTACCAATTGAAAGATGGTGCTCTCGCCGATGTCACCAGCCGACAGGGGCAGGCGCGGGTGCGAGTGCAGCTCACCGATCAGGTCAACCTGGGTGAAGTCTTCATGCCCATGCATTGGAACGATGTACACGCCAGCCGCGCCCGGGTGGCCGCCCTGGTAGGTGAATACGTCGACCCCACCTCCGGCCAGCCGGAAAACAAATACACCCCGGTTCAGGTCCAGCCCTGGTACGAACAGGCCGAAGCCCTGCTGGTCAGCCGAACCCCACTGCCCGAACTGGACGCCGACTACTGGGCCATGCGCCGCGTCAACGGCGGCTACCTCTATCGCATCGCCAGCGAACAGCACCCCACCGACCTGGATAAACAACTCCAGGGCCTGTGCCAGCAAGGGGACCAACAGCTCGCCTTCGGCCACCCCGAGCGCGGCGAATTCCGGCGCGCCTTTGTGCGCGAAGGCCAACTGCATATCGCCTTCTCCGTCGCCAAACAATTTGGCACCCGGGATTTCAGTTGGCTCGGCGACCTGCTCGAAGGCGACTTCGCCGCTACCGCCATGCGCGCCCTGCTAAGCGGTAAACCGGATCAGCAACAAAGCCAGGGCAAACTGGTGTGCGCCTGCAAACAGGTGGGTTACAACACCCTGTGCAACGCTATCCGCGAAAAAGGCATCGACACCGTCGACGCCCTCAGCGCCGAAACCACCGCCGGCACCGGCTGCGGCTCCTGCCTGCCGGAGCTGGAGCAGATTATTGCCAGGGAGCGTGCGCACGAGGCGGCCTGAACTTAAAGCCAGGGACGGTTAAATTCTGACCAATCCATACAGTATATTGGCAGCCGAGCCAAAATCGGGCACACTTTGTAAACCGAGCGCGCTCGTTTACACACCGTGGCTCATAAAAAAGACAATAAATTCAATGCATTACCAAACCGGGCAGTGAATTAACGCGCACCGCCCGTCAGAAAAACGCGCATGCACGCTTTTTCACCCTGACAACTTGGATGTTCAGCATGAAAATACCCGAATATCAGATAGTTGCGAAAAGCTCTTCGAGTGAATGCTCGGAGGGATATTGCGCATGCGCGATATACAAATGTTATGAGGCTCTAAAGGTGTGATGCCACATCCATACGCTTGTGGAGTATTCGAATTATGTCGATGCTGGAGTCGGTGCCAAGACGAAAGAAAATAACGTGGCTACCTTCAGGGTACTTGTAGTACGCCTGCCTAATTTCGTCACACTTGCGGCCAAGAGATGGGTTTTCGGCTAGCGCGTGGAAAGTAGAATCCAGTTGCTTGAGGTAAAACTTGCGTTGATCTCGCCCCCAGGTCGCCTCGGTGAAACGTGCGATACCAATCAGGTCTTCCTTGGCTTTATTGGTAACTTTGAAGGTGGGCATTAATGAGCTTCGCTGTCCAATTCATCCATAAGGGAATGGTAGCTGTAATCGGAAAATCCGCTACGCTCCCCCTCGATCAACAACTTACGGAGATGTACCCGCTTGGCGTCAGTTTCCTCAAGCATTCTAAGGCCGGCCCGGATAACCTCGCTAGTGGACCCGTAGCGCCCGCTTTGGAGTTGCTGGGCAATGAACTCGTCAAAATGCTCCCCAAGGGATATGCTGGTGTTTTTGGCCATGGCAGGGCTCCTAGTACCAATATGTGGTATTTAATGGTACTGCCTCATAACAATCGCGTCAACCCGGACTGCCAAAGCCTGCGCCGCTTCGCTATGCAGCCTTTGGCAGCCGGTTACGCGGGGCGTTATGTGATATACGAAGAGAACCAATATGAGTAACTCTAAGGTCAAAAAAGGTGACTGGATAACCGTCGGATCTTCTAATATCAGTGCCTACGTGTTTAATGTTATCTCAGACACTGAAGTTTCTGCTGGTTACTATCAGAACCAACGTAAGGCTATAAAAGAGGACTTCGTATGGGATGGGGAATGTTGGCAATTTAAACACCAAGGCCCCAATGGCAGCTACTTGCGGGGCGAAGAGGAAGCAATCGTCAAAAGAGGTCCTCGAAGTAGTCCATGAAACACATAACCAAGCGCAGCACTACGCAGCCTGCGGCTGCCGGACACTCGCAAGCTCGCGCCGGTGTGCGCGGGCGTTATGCACCAGATATCCCCACCTCAAAATACTTTAAGGAAGTAACGTGGCTGACGAAAATATCGAGTATGAAAAGCTCACACAGGAAATCTATCAGGCTATAAATTCTGCGGAAGGTGTTAAAAATATAGAGGTCAAACACAACATCAAACTCGCTGGGAAATCAGGGTGTAATCATCAGATTGATGTTTACTGGGAGTTTGAGATGATGGGTGAGAAGCACCGAGTTGCCATTGAGTGTAAAAATTACTCAAAGGAGGTGTCTGTTGGCAGAGTTAGAGATTTCTTCGGTGTGCTACATGATGTTGGTAATGTTAAAGGTATTTTCATTACAAAAAAAGGGTATCAGAGCGGAGCAGTAAAATTTGGGGAGCACTATGGGATATCTCTTAAAGAACTACGTTTTCCATCTCAAAGTGATTGGGAAGGACGAGTTAAAGACATCGGGATTAAAATGTCTGTTTTCTCTACAGATATAAAGCAGCGAAATATTGATATTGATATGGATTGGTTGTTTAAAAATACGGCTTATAAAGAAGGTGACCAGGTTGATTTATCTGGAATGGCTGACGATATCAAAATTGTTGACGCTGAAGGTAACAGTATAACCGACTTTCACACTATTGAAAGTGCGCTACCACACGAGTGGAAAGAGGAAGTGACAAGAACGCATGAGGAGAAATTTACTGATGCATTTTTAAAATCCCCAAAGGGAGAGTTGTTTAAGATAAACGGAATTTCATATGTTTACGATGTCAACTCTGAAACTGAAGAGTCTGTGACCGAGGGAGAAAGGATTGCGAAGGCAATCTTAAGGGATGTCACTTCTGGGAACATAAAATTTTATGATACACAGGGCAATGTTAGAGACGTAAGAAATGCATAACAAGGCGCTGCTACGGGAAATTTACTCGCCAGCGCTCCCAAATTTCTGCAGAGCGCGGCGTTATGCGATGCATCAGCCCAGAGGTACCGATGAACATCATAGGTAACGACCTCCCGACAATCTATGCCGATATGAATTTGTATCGCTACGTTGCCTACGGCGAAGTTGAGGTTGCGGATTTCGAGAGTTTCAAATGGGTATACTCTCATGTGCACCTCGACGAAATGGCCCGTACAGGGAATACCGATGCTTTAGAGGGTATGCGACTGCTGGGTGCAGTTGAGGTATGCGATGTCTTGGATAAAAATTTTGCCTCTGTGGGGAATGTCGTCCTTAATGGGTATGTTGATCCCGACGAGCGCTATCGACAGCACTTAGAGGCCGTATCTGGCTTTGAAGATTCGGATAGTACATCGGTAGAGGTCTTGCTCAGAATTTTTGGCGCCGACAACTTCGCTGAGCTTTCACTAACTCCAGAGATGTTGCGTGAAGAAGTGGATCGACTAACGGGCGATCTAGAAGATGGCCAGAGGTCCTCTCTGCTAGATCAAGCCGACTCTGCGGCCGTTGAGTTTCAGAAAACTATAGATGTGCATATGAGTGAAAGGCAGCCTATAGATAGAACCAGACTAGCCATGGGGATAAATAGCGGAGATCGACACAAGGCAGAAGCATGCGAATCTCCGATCGAAGAGATTTGGAAGATTATCGAACCGGCCATGGGCGAAGTAACTCTAGATCAATTCTTTGGCTTCACTCCCCACCCAGCTTTGGCTGAGATACCACATACCCAGCATGGTATCTTAGGAGGTGCGCATATCATCCTGAACTTGCTGGGAATCAGTCCAGATCGCGGTATGGCCAAGCGGGACAAAATTAGAAATATCATGTCGGATAGCCAACATTTGGGAATGGCTTCATATTGCAATGCCTTAATATCTTCTGATAAGCGGTTTATTAATAAGGCACGAGCAATATACACATATGTAAAATCCAAAACTAACACTCTACATATTCCATATGACCCTGAAGGTATCACGGTTTATATCGGAACTCGGGAGGCAGAAACTGGTGCATAACCATGCGCAGCACTACACAGCCTTCGGCTGTCGGACGCTCGCAAGCTCGCGCCGGTGTGCGCGGCGTTATACAGAAGAGGAGGCCAAATGAGTGCGCAGGATAAAGCACCTCTTTACCATGCGAAGCGAGAGCTGGTCGCCGCACAAAGAGCGATCGAGCGCATGGGGCAGGCCTCCTCGCTTGAGGATCTAGAAGACGAATGGAAGGCCTATCTCACCGCAATTGAGAAGTGCTGGATTAAAGTCGAGAGAGCCTGTCAGCACATTCGAAACAAGTTCCAACCATGGCAGGGACAGTACGCGAACGAGAGAAGAAAAGACCCTCTCTTAAAGTATCTCCTGAATCCGTGAAGCCGGCNNCTCGCAAGCTCGCGCCGGTGTGCTTGGCGTTAAATTTGTCGATCGCTTAAAGGCTTTTACATGGAATTTAAAGAAGAGGCTCAGATAGAGCAGTTCCGGTCCGTGATTGCGGTTGGTGCATCGGCATTGAAAAGCGCGCTTTTAATAAATGGTGGTGGAGTCATAGCCGTACTGACATTCCTCGGGAATCAAAAGGATCAGCAAGGTTTTGTTTGGTTTGTATCTGCTATGTTCGTAATGTGTGGCGGCATCTCTCTGGCCGTTTTTGGTAATATTCTTGCCTACATAGCGCAAATTAAGCATCTAAACCAGCTAAAATCTAAGAGTCCTGGCGATCCAGCCGGTACACCTTGGGGGTATGCGGCGGTCACGCTAATTGTAATTTCGGTGGTTGCGTTCATAGGTGGGGTCATACTTGCATCGTTTGGTTTCGTACAAAAAATTTAACAAAGCGTACCAGTTCGCCGCCGCAAGCGGCGGCAGGACGCTCTGAACCTGCACCACTTTGACGGACATTACACCCCTTTAACAGGAGTGTAGCCCACTGTCCGTCAAAGTGGTCCAGGTTCGGTCGCTGGGACGCTAACCCGCTGCGCGGCTCGTCGCCCGTGGTTTGCGTTTATCGGATTGACACCGTTGCGCAACACGCTACAATCATCCCATGGTCAAGTCATTCAAACATAAGGGACTAAGGCGCTTCTACGAGACCGGTAGCGCTCGGGGCATCCAGGCCAAGCACGAGAAGCGCCTTCGAATGCAACTGGCAGCGCTGGATACCGCCAAGGAAATCAATGACTTGGATGTCCCTGGCTATAAGCTTCACCCTCTTAAAGGTGATAGGAAGGGCATCTGGGCGATTACCGTTAATGGGAACTGGAGACTGACGTTTGAATTCTCCGACGGTAATGCCTACGTACTCGATTATGAGGATTACCACTGATGAAGATGTATAACCCCCCTCATCCCGGCGAATTCATTCTGGCTACCTATATGGAGCCTTTTGGCCTTAGTTGTCGTTACTTGGCAGGGCGACTGGATGTATCGCCGTCTACTTTAAACCGCTTGCTCAAGCAGCAAAGCGGTATTAGCCCGGAGATGGCGCTGCGTCTCTCCAAGGCTTTGGGCCGGACCCCTGAAAGTTGGCTGGCGATGCAGGACATGTATGACCTCTGGATAGCAGGTAAAAGCGTTAAGCTCGACAAGGTCCAAAAAGTTGACCTTGATGCCGCATAAAACCAAATAACTTCACCTGCTGAGACGGAGATGCAAGTCAATGACGTATGGTTTTGTCAACCAACTCTTTAACCAGATCAACCTCAAAAACCTGCGGGGCGATGTTTTTGGTGGTCTGACCGCGGCCATTGTCTCACTGCCGATGGCCCTTGCATTCGGGGTTGCCTCAGGCGCAGGTGCGGAGGCTGGCCTTTATGGGGCAATTTGTGTAGGGCTCTTCGCTT
>NZ_DGMV01000008.1:23668-25859 GCF_002388575.1 Marinimicrobium sp. UBA4509 | reverse complement strand
ATGTGTAGGGCTCTTCGCTTCGCTATTCGGTGGTACCCCAACGCTAATCTCCGAGCCGACCGGGCCGATGACGGTTGTCATGACCGCCGTTTTGACCTCTCTCGTGGCGAGTCATCCGGAAAACGGTCTGGCAATGGCATTTACGGTGGTGATGATCGCCGGCCTTTTCCAGATTTTGCTCGGTCTATTGAAGCTGGGGCGGTATATCACCATGATGCCCTACAGTGTGATATCCGGGTTTATGTCCGGTATCGGGATCATCCTCATTATCCTGCAGTTTGGCCCGATGCTGGGTCAACCCTCGGTCAGCGGCGGTGTGCTCAATAACCTGTTGGCCATACCCCAGTTTATTAAGAATCTGAGCGTGGCCGAGCTTTCCATTTCGTTAACGGCGCTCCTGGCGCTCTTCTTTATCCCAAAACGTATCGCAAAAGTTGTGCCCCCGCAGCTCATTGTATTGGTACTGGGTACCGCTATTGCGTTGCTACTGTTCGGCGATAATCTGCGTTTGGTAGGCCCTATTTCATTGGGTATACCCGATTTCTATCTCCCGTACTTCACCGCTGATCAGGTGACCACCATGCTTATCGATGGCATGGTGCTGGGGACCTTGGGCTGCATTGATGCCCTGCTGACGGCGGTCATCGCAGACAGTCTGACCCGCAATGAGCACAACTCGAATAAAGAGTTGATCGGTCAGGGCATTGGGAACCTGGCCTCAGGCTTTATTGGCGGATTGCCTGGCGCTGGCGCTACCATGGGAACGGTGGTGAATATCCAGACGGGCGCCCGGACGGCCCTTTCGGGGATCGTGCGTGCCGCTGTTCTATTGGTGGTTGTCGCGTTTGCCTCGGGGTTGGCCTCCAATATCCCGCTCGCCATTCTGGCAGCGATCGCTGTCAAGGTTGGTCTTAGCATATTGGATTGGAGCTTTTTGAAGCGGGCTCATCGCGTCTCGACCAGCGCTACCCTCATCATGTACCTGGTCATTGCGCTGACGGTGTTGGTGGATTTGATGGTGGCGGTCGGCCTTGGGGTCTTTATCGCAAACATTATTACCATCGACAAGCTGAGCCGATTACAAGCGCAGCGAAATATGCAAGTCATCAGTGATGTCGACGATAATATCTCGCTCGAAAGCGAAGAAAAGAAAATCCTCGAAAAGAACCGCGGTGACATTGCCTTGTTGTATTTCAGTGGTCCGTTGATTTTTGGTATGTCGAGAGCGTTGGCACGCGAGAGAAACAGCTTGAATGCCTTCAGA
Organism: Marinimicrobium sp. UBA4509; assembly: GCF_002388575.1. NCBI lineage: Bacteria > Pseudomonadati > Pseudomonadota > Gammaproteobacteria > Cellvibrionales > Cellvibrionaceae > Marinimicrobium > Marinimicrobium sp. UBA4509. The sequence continues at coordinate 24,595 of NZ_DGMV01000008.1, read as the reverse complement.
AAAATTCTCATCGACCTAACCGATGTGCCGACGCTGGATACCACCATGGTGCTCGCCTTGGAAAACACCATTCAAGACGCTGTGCAAAGCGGCAAGTTGGTCACAACCGTTTGCTCAAATACCAATCGACACACGTCGCTGCACGAGTTTTTGGAATCAAACCAGATTCCGAAATTTACCTCCCGGATCGAGGCATTGACCTGGTTGGCTGATAAGGAAGTTTAGGTCAATGTGTTGAGCCCACCCCTTCGGTGAGATGATTGATGGAGCACTTGGCGGAACTCGGCTACCTCGGCCTCTTCCTGTCCGCATTCCTGGCGGCGACGATATTGCCCCTCAGCTCCGAGGTGGTGCTCAGCGCCTTGTTGCTGAGCGGCCTGTCGTCGGTGGTTCTGGTTTCGGTCGCCACCGTCGGCAATGTGCTCGGCTCACTGACCAACTATGCCTTGGGCTATTGGGGGAGTCTGGTGGTGGTCAAGAAGTGGTTGCGGATGTCGGAAGACGACTTTGGCCGGGCCGAGGCGCGGTTTCGGAAGTATGGGATGGTGTCGCTGTGCTTTGCCTGGGTCCCCATTATTGGGGACCCCTTGACCGTGATCGCCGGCGTGTTACGGATACGCCTGCGTTGGTTTTTGCTGTTGGTGACGGCGGGTAAACTGGCTCGCTATGTCGTCATCAGCTATATGACGCTCGCGTTTCAGTGAGCCATTGCTCCCACATCGCCTGGCACTTTGCTAAGGCAGTTTCTTCTTGTCGACGGTCCATTCAGGGTGTTCGGCCAGCCCCGGTGGATTGCCGGTAAATAACTTGCCTGCCGTTTCGTCGTCCTTCAGTTGCCATTTAAACCAGGCGGTCGCCACTCGGGCAAACTCTCCGCCGTGGGGCTGGCCGTAGGTGCCGCCGTGGCCCACGTCCATATTGCCGACG
>NZ_DGMV01000008.1:15054-23577 GCF_002388575.1 Marinimicrobium sp. UBA4509 | reverse complement strand
GCCCACGTCCATATTGCCGACGAACACTGGCACATGGTCAATCTGTTCCACGTCGTTCATGCCATTACCGTAAGCAATGTCGGATTCTCCGCCCAGCAGGTACAGTGTCGGGGTATGGATATTTTCCAACTGCTTTTTGGTCAGGTTGGGAATGCCGGGCATTGGATCTTTGGGCGGTTCGTTGAAGATGCCGCTATTGAAGACCCCCAAGGTGGTGACCCGCGGGTCGTCCGCGACGTCCAGCGCCTGCAGTCCTCCGCAGGACATGCCCGCGACGCCGATCTCGGTGGTGTCCAGCGCCTGATGGTAGGGGCTGTTCTCGTTATCATTCTGGACGATGGCCCAGTCGATGGCATCGGTCAGTTTGGAGGAGCTGGAGCGCTCTGTCTTCTGCTCCCCGTTTTCTGTGGGCATGGTGCCGATGGCGACGACCATAAAACCGTGGGAGGCGATTTCGTTCAGGAAGTTCACATGCTCCCAGGGGGAGTCGAAACAGGCGCCATTGCCCCAGACCACAATCGGGAGTTTCTCGTCGCCCTGCGCGGCGATGTTGTTGGGCCGGAACAGGGTATGTGTGGGCAGTGAGGCATCTGTTGCCATAATGGCACTGTAGGGGCCGGTGCCGCCGTCTTCGACCACCCGTGATTCGATGGTTTCGGCAGAAGCGTAATTTGCCAGGATGCACGACAGAAAAACAATTAGGGCTTTAGCGTTTCTCATGGGACTCGATCTTATTGTTGAGGGTTCGGAGCGGTCATTATGGCGATGAACCAAAATCGAGTCTACTGCCTGGGCGATAGATCCGCGCCACGTCCGCGGACGTAGCCTGTTGTGGTCTTGTCACACGTTTATTGCTGATTTCAATGAGGTCATGGTCAACCTATGCATTCTCTTCTATCCAAAGCGTTCGCTTCTCTATTGCTGCTTACGTGCAGTGCCGTGCTCGCCAATGAGGACGACTGGCGTTCTGAACTGGCGCGCGATGCGGAGCGCCTGCCCAGGTTGCACTCGTTGTTGGTGCTGCATCGGGGCGAGGAGGTGGTCGCACTGGATATCCGGGGGCCGGGGCTGGATACGCCGGTCAATATCAAATCCCTGTCAAAAACGGTGCTTGCGGCGCTGGTGGGTGTCGGGATTGAGCGTGGGGTTCTGGAGGGGGTGGATCAGCCCATTGTGGAGGCGCTGGGCGGTCAGGTGCCGGAGGCGGCCACGGAAGGGGTGGAGCGCATTACCTTGGGCAACCTGTTGTCCCTTCAGGCGGGGCTGCAGCGCACCTCGGGGCGTAATTATGGTGCCTGGGTCAATAGCGACAATTGGGTGCACCATGTGCTCACCCGGCGGTTTGTGGATAAACCGGGCGGGCGGATGCTTTACTCCTCCGGTAGTACGCATTTGCTCTCCGCCGCGCTGACCGAAAGCGCCGGGCGCAGCACGCTGGCCTTGGCGCGCGATTGGCTTGGGGAGCCGCTGGATATCGCCTTTCCCGCGTGGGATCGGGACCCCCAGGGCATTTATTTTGGCGGCAACAATATGCTGATGTCGGCGCGGGAACTGGCCGCCATCGGAGAGCTGTACCGCAATGGCGGCCGGGTAGGGGAGCAGCGGCTGTTTTCCGAGGCCTGGGTGGACACCTCCTGGACCGGGCGGGGCGAGTCCGCCTATACCGATGATCCCTACGGCTACGGCTGGTTTCTGCGCCCGCTGGGCGGTGAGCCCGGCTACTATGGGCGCGGTTATGGTGGGCAGCTGCTCTATGTCGTTCCCTCCCTTGAGTTGACGGTGGTGATGACCTCGGACCCGACTCCACCGTCCCCCGGTTCCCGCTATCTGCGCCAGCAGTTGCGACTGTTGGAGCACCACGTGATTCCCGCGCTGCGTCCGTGAGGGCCGCCCGTGCGGGCGGCCATTGCAGGGGGCTATACCGACCTTTGTGAGAATCTATCACAGATGGCAAATCGATTTGCTATGCTTCAATAGATCCATTCTTGTGCTATACCGTATAGATCATAGCCGCACGTAATCATAAATGAACGCGAAAGGAGCAGATCGATGAGTGACCAGAACACAGGCGCCGGAAAATGCCCGGTGATGCACGGGGGCGCAACGCTCGCCAGCACGTCCAATATGTCCTGGTGGCCCGAAGCCATCAACCTCGACATCCTTCACCAGCACGACCGCAAGACTGACCCCATGGGGGAAGATTACGACTACCGTGAGGAAGTCAAAAAGCTTGATTTTGAGGCGTTGAAAAAAGACCTTCACGCCCTGCTGACCGACAGTCAGGAGTGGTGGCCGGCGGACTGGGGTCACTACGGTGGCCTGATGATCCGCCTGGCCTGGCACGCCGCCGGTACCTACCGGATTGCCGATGGCCGTGGGGGCGGTGGCACCGGTAACCAGCGCTTCGCGCCGCTGAACTCCTGGCCGGACAACGCCAGCCTGGACAAGGCCCGCCGTCTGCTGTGGCCAATCAAGAAGAAGTACGGCAACAAAATCAGCTGGGCTGACCTGATCATCCTATCCGGTAATGTGGCCTATGAGTCCATGGGCCTGCCGACGTTCGGCTTTTCCTTCGGTCGTGAAGATATCTGGCACCCGGAAAAAGACATCTACTGGGGTGCGGAGAAAGAGTGGTTGGCGCCCTCCGATGAGCGCTATGCCAATGTCGACAAGCCGGACACCATGGAAAACCCGTTGGCCGCCGTGCAGATGGGTCTGATCTATGTGAACCCGGAAGGCGTCAACGGCAAGCCGGACCCGGTGAAAACCGGCGAGCAGATCCGGGAAACCTTTGCCCGTATGGCAATGAACGATGAGGAAACCGCGGCCTTGACCGCCGGTGGCCACACCGTGGGTAAATGCCACGGTAATGGTGATGCCGAAGCACTCGGCCCCGAGCCCGAAGGTGCGGATGTGCACGAGCAGGGCATGGGCTGGTACAACGCGAACCTGAAAGGCAAAGCGGCCAATGCGATTACTTCGGGTATCGAAGGTGCCTGGACCACCAACCCCACCCAGTTCGATATGGGGTACTTCAAGCTGTTGTTCGGCTACGAGTGGGAACTGAAGAAGAGCCCCGCCGGCGCCAACCAGTGGGAGCCGATCGACATCAAAGAAGAGGACAAGCCGCTGGATGCCAGCGACCCCAACGTCCGTCGTAACCCGATCATGACCGACGCCGATATGGCGATGAAGATGGACCCGACCTATCGCGCCATCTGCGAAAAGTTCATGAAGGACCCGGACTACTTCCGCGATACCTTTGCCCGCGCCTGGTTCAAGCTGACCCACCGCGACCTGGGTCCGAAAGACCGTTACATCGGCCCGGAAGTGCCTTCTGAAGACCTGATCTGGCAGGACCCGGTCCCGGCCGGCAAGAAAGACTACGACGTGGATGCGGTCAAAGCCAAGATCGCCGACAGTGGTCTGAGCATCGGTGAGATGGTCAGCACCGCCTGGGACAGTGCCCGCACCTTCCGTGGCTCCGATATGCGTGGCGGTGCCAATGGCGCGCGAATTCGTCTGGCACCACAGAAGAACTGGGCCGGTAACGAGCCGGAGCGTCTTGCCAAGGTACTGAAGGTGTACGAGAAGATCGCGGCGGACGCCGGTGTGAGCGTGGCCGATGTGATCGTGTTGGGCGGTAGTGTCGGTATCGAGCAGGCCGCAAAAGCCGCCGGTCACAAGGTGAACGTGCCCTTTGCACCGGGCCGTGGCGATGCCTCTGACGAGATGACCGATGTGGACTCCTTTGAGCCGCTGGAGCCGGTCGCCGATGGCTTCCGTAACTGGCTCAAAAAAGATTACATCGTCAAGCCGGAGGAGTTGTTGCTGGATCGTGCCCAGTTGTTGGGACTGACCGCGCCGGAAATGACCGTACTGATCGGTGGCATGCGCGCTCTGGGTACCAACCACGGTGGTACCAAGCACGGTGTGTTTACCGATCGCGAAGGTCAGCTGACCAACGACTTCTTTGTCAACCTGACCGATATGGCTTATCGCTGGGAGCCCAAAGGCAAGAATCTCTACGAGATTGTTGACCGCAAGTCCGGTGATGTGAAGTGGACCGCAACGCGCACCGATCTGGTGTTCGGCTCCAACTCCATCCTCCGGGCCTACGCCGAGGTCTACGCCCAGGACGATAACCAGGAGAAGTTCGTCAAGGACTTCATCGCCGCCTGGACCAAGGTGATGAACGCCGACCGCTTCGATATTTAAGCGGTTGCCCTGAAAAACCCGCGTCGTCTTTCTGGCGGCGCGGGTTTTTTTGTGCCCGGCGTTTGCCTTTTCCGCTCCGGATTGCGTAGTCATAGCGGTATTGATGTGAGATTCTACGTTTTCATAGAGAGCATTCACCGGGAGAGTCAGAGTGCGTCGCGTTTCAACCCAAGTTGTGGTTCCTCTGGCCATTGTGGCTTTGATCGTCCTTTATTTTGGCTGGCAAAGCTGGCGGGGGCCGGAGGTCGAAGGCTATGTCATTGAGCCGGTACCGCTGGTACAGACGGTGGTCGGCACCGGTCGGGTGATGACCGCCTCCCGCGCCCAGGTCGGCAGCGAAATTACCGCCGTGGTGAAGGAACGCCGGGTACAGGAAGGGGATACCGTCGCGCCGGGGGATCTGCTGCTGGTGCTGAGCGCCGAGGATATTGCCGCCGAGGTGCGTCAGGCCGAAGCGGCCCTGGAGGAGCTGGTGACCACCCGGCGCCCACAGGCGGCCATTGATCTGGAGCGGGCGGAATCGGAGCTGGCCCAAGCGCGGCGGGAAACCGCGCGACGGCAAGCCCTGGCAGAGCGCTCGCAGCTGTCGGCCGAGGCATTGGAGCAGGCGCAAGAGGCCGAACGACTGGCCCAGGCCACCGTAGACTCGGCGCGCTTGACGGTCTCCGCTCTGGCGCCGGGTAATGTGGAGGAGCGCCGACTGGAGCAGCGCCTGGCCGCGCTGCGCGCCCAGCTTGCCAAAACCGAGGTGCGCTCCGAGGTCGCCGGTACGGTCTTGACCCGCAATGTCGATCCCGGCGATCTGGTGCAGCCTGGCCGCGTGCTCTTTACCATCGCGCTGGAAGGGGGCATGGAAATCCGCGTGCCGCTGGATGAGCGCAACCTGTCCCGCCTGGCCCTGGAACAGAAAGCCACGGCCATTGCCGACGCCTATCCGAATCAACCCTTTCCCGCGCGCGTCAAATTTATTGCGCCGAGTATCGACCCGCAAAGCGGCACGGTGGAAGTGCGCCTTGCCGTCGATCCGGTGCCGGCGTTTGTCCGCCAGGATATGACCGTGTCGGTCACCATCGAAACCGGGCGACGAGACAATGCGCGGGCTGTCCCCAACGATGCCCTGAGGTCGGTACGGGGCCGAGAAGCCGAACTGTTTCTGGTGCGCGATGGCCGGGTGCAGCGCCAGGCGGTGACCCTGGGCCTGCGCGGATTGGCCATGTCCGAGGTGGAGAATGGACTGAGCGAGGGCGACCGGGTGGTGGCGGATATGGTGACGGAACTGACCGAGGGCAAACGCGTGCGTTTTGTTGAGCGGCAAGCGCCGGTGTCGAGCGACCGCGACGATGCCGCCTCCCGAAATGAATCACCGATGAACTTTGACTGATGGTTCGGCCGAAACGTTTATGGACAGAGTGGACCCTCGCCATCGGCTTTTTGCGCGAGGGGCGCACGCAATCGCTGATGATTGCCATCGGCGTGGCCGTAGGTGTGGCGGTGATCGTATTTATCACCGCGCTGATTCAGGGTCTGCAGAGCAACACCATTGAGCGCACTCTGGGCACCCAGGCCCATATCCGGCTGCTGGCGCCGGAGGAAGTCAATCGGGTGCATCCGGCCTCGCCGGGAACGTTGCAGTTGGTGCTGGAAGACAAACGCCCGCAGCGCCTGCGCTCGATCAACAATTGGCAGGAAATCACCGCAACCCTCGACCAACTGCCCGGCCTGAGTGCGGTGTCTCCGGTGGTGTCCGGCCCCGCCTTTGTGCGTCGAGGTGAAGCGCTGGAGTCGGTGGCACTGGTGGGCATTGATGCGGAACGCTATCAGCGGATCATTCCTCTGGACGACTACATGGTGGCCGGCGAGTTGCGCGTGGGCGCGGACGACGTGCTGATTGGGGCGCGTCTGGCTGAGGATCTTGGCGTGGGCCAGGGGCAAAAGCTGCGCCTGGAATCCGGCGAGCAGAACGGCGCGGTGGTGAATATTTCCGGCATTTTTGAACTGGGCGTCCGGGAGCTGGATGAACGCTACGTGTATATGGACTTGAAGCAGGCACAGTCGCTGCTGGACTTACCGGGCGGGGTGACGGTGATTGACCTGACCGTGCCGGATATTTTCACTGCGGATCAGGTTGCCGACCGGGTTCAGCGTCTGATCGGCCTGGATGCGCAGAGCTGGATTGAAACCAATGCCCAGTTGATGAACGCCCTGACGGCCCAGAGCCTGTCCACCAATATGATTATCGTGTTTGTGGCCATTTCCGTGGCCTTTGGTATTGCCAGCGTGCTGTCGGTGAGTGTGGTACAGCGTACCCGCGAAATCGGCATTCTGCGCGCGACCGGTGCGACACGGGCTCAGATTCTGCGGGTGTTTCTGATTCAGGGGGCGGTATTGGGCTTGCTGGGCTCGGTGATGGGCATTGCGGCGAGCTACGGGTTGGTGTGGGTATTCAACACCTTTGGCCCGGGGCTGTTTTATATTCCGGTACCGCCTGGTCTGGTGGCGGCCACGCTGCTGCTGGCCACTCTGACCGGGGTACTGGCCGCCGCCGTGCCGTCACGCCGCGCGGCACGACTGGACCCGGTGGAGGCCATTCGCTATGTCTGATACGCCCGAGGAAGTGCTTCGGCTCGACGGGCTCAGGAAGTCCTACAATGTCGGTCAGCCCAATGAAGTGGAAGTGTTGCACGGCCTGGATCTGACCATTGGCCGCAACGATTTTGCCGCGCTGATTGGTCCCTCGGGGTCGGGCAAAAGTACCTTGCTGAATGTGATTGGTTTACTGGACCGCCCCACCCGTGGTGAGCTGTATCTGCTCGGACAGGCCACCAGTGGAATGGACGACTCCGGCCGGACGGCTCTGCGCGGTTCCAGCATCGGGTTTGTGTTTCAGTTCCATCACCTGATCAATGCGTTTACGGCCATCGACAATGTCCTGATGCCCCTGATGCTGACCCACGGCAAGCCCGACCAACAGGCTCGGGACAAGGCGCGGGAGCTTCTGGTCGCCGTGGGGCTGGAGAAATACGCCAATACCAAGCCCAACCAACTCTCCGGCGGCCAGCAACAGCGGATCGCCATCGCCCGGGCGTTGATCACCGAACCGGCGCTGCTGTTGGCCGATGAGCCGACCGGCAACCTAGACACCCAAACCGCCGCCGAAGTGTTTGAACTTTTCCGCAAGGTCCATCGCGAACGCGGCTGCGCGGTCCTGCTGGTCACCCACGACCCCCGGCTGTCCGCCACCTGCGATCGCACGATTAATCTGGTGGATGGTCGTATTGTCAGCGATACCGTCAATAAAACGGATGAAGACTGATTGGCTTTTTTGCCTTCAGGTTGTGAGGGAGTGTAAAAATCGGTTACGGCGAGACGTTGGGAATGGTTGTTAGCGTGCCGTCGGTCCGGTAACCACGGGCGTTGGATAGTTGCTCAAGGCGCTCCAGTCGTGCCTCGGTGTCCGGGTGGGTGGACAGCCACTCGGGTAGGGCGCCGGCTTGCTGTTGTTCGGCCAGCCAGCGGAACAGTGAGTCTGCGCCTGCCACGTGGCCATAGTGGTTGTGCAGCGCTTCCAGGGCCCAGGCATCGGCTTCGCGCTCCATCTTTCGGGAGTAGTCCAGCATCGCAAGTTGGCCACCGGAGCCGGCGAGCCAGTTCAGGTCACCCCGCCCGAAAATCAGTGCGCTGATCAGTCCGAGTCCGGTCTGTCGGGCAGCATTCTGCAGCGGGTGTCGATAGTGGATGTGGGCAATTTCGTGCGCGAGCACAAAGGCGAGGCCCTGTTCGCTGTCTACTTCGTCAAGCAATCCGTCCAGCACAATAATGTGGCCACCGAGCGTGGCAAACGCGTTGACAGTTTCCTGCTCCTGGTGATGAACCACAACATTCAGCTTCGGGTTGAGGCCGCCGGCCCGAGCCAGTTCGTCCGTCAGTGTTTGCAGGTATTCGGTGCGTTCGGTCGGTTCGAGCTGTTCATTCAGGGAGTCGCTGAGCGACTGCTCCCAGGAGAAGGGAATCCAGCGGGCGCTCCAGCCCAACACCAGAATGACCAGCCAGGTCAGCAGTGCCAGGCCGGCGGCAAAACCGAGTACCAGGAGGATGAAATCCCGCTGCCAACCCTGGGGTTCGTAGTTGATGCCCTCTGGAGGCTGTCGGTTCTGATAACCCATCAGCGCGGTGGAATCAGTGCCGTGCCGTAGGCGAGTACTTCCAGTGAGCCGACGCTATTTTCCCGGCCTCGGCCGGCGATGGCGGCGGTTTCAAATTTGATATTGAACACCCGGTCGGCGCCCAGTGCAGCGGCTTCCTCGC